>NZ_NKRG01000005.1 GCF_003351105.1 Thermosipho africanus Ob7 | reverse complement strand
ATTGCTTCTGCTATTTTTTCTGTTGTCATTTCATATTTTACTCCCAACACTCCTTCCATTATCATATCCGTTGCGTTTGCTGACACTATCGTTACTCCCAATACCTTCCCCGTTTCTTTTTCTTCTATTACCTTTGCAAATCCTAATTTCTCTTCCATTGTTCTTGCCCTTCCATTTGCTGATACCGGAAATTTATATATGTTTACTCTCTCTCTATCCACCTCTTTTTCTCTTTTTCCTACACTTGCTACTTCTGGGTTTGAAAAGATTATCGATGGTACTGCTCTATAGTCCATCTCTATTTCTTCTCCTGCTATATTGTGCGCTGCTACTATCCCTTCGTACATCGCAACATGTGCTAGCATTATCTGTCCTCTTATATCTCCTATTGCATATATGTTGTCTATATTTGTTCTCATATGTTTGTCTGTTTTTACTCCTCTTTCTATTTCTATGCCAAGTGCTTTTATATCTTCACTTATATTCGGTCTTCTTCCTACAGCAAGTAGTACTTTTTCAACTTCTATTTCTTTTCCTGCAACTTTTGCAATGTATTTTTCGCCTTTCTTTTCCACTCCTTCTACCTTTTCTCCTTCTATTATTTTTACTTTGTTCTTTTTTAATGCTTTTTTTATTTCTTCTGCTACATCACTATCTTCGTATGGTAAAATATGCTCTGCAAGTTCTACTACTGTTACATCTACTCCAAAGCTTGAAAAGAATGTTGCAAATTCTACTCCTATTACTCCTCCACCTATTATCAATATTGATTCTGGCATCTTTTCCATCTTAAATACATCATCACTTGTCCAGATACCTTCTATCTGATCAAATGGAGAAAAAATAACTGGTACAGAACCATGCGCTAAGATTATATTTTCTCCCTGTATTTCTTGTCCACTATTTTCAAGTAAGACTGTGTTTTTGTCTTTTAATACTGCTTTATCTTTAAATACATCAATCTTGTTCTTTTTCATTAAAAACTCTATGCCTTTTCTGGACATAGTAACAGATTTTTGCATGTGTTTCATGATTAATGAAAGATCATATGAAACATTATCAACTAAGATACCAAATTTTTTTGCCTTTTCATTTATTTCAGTAAAAAGGTGTGAGGCTGTAAGCATAGCTTTAGTAGGAATACACCCTTTATTGGTACAAGTACCACCAAATTCTTCTTTTTCAACAATTGCAACTTTTTTGCCAAGCTGTGAAAGCCTTATCGCTGCAACATATCCTCCAGGCCCTCCACCTATTACTATTGCTTCATACATGTTTTTACCTCCTTTGTTTATTCTACTAACTTATGATATAATATAATCTCATTTTTGGCAACAAGTTTAATTTTTGAAAAAATGGAAAAAATTGATAAATATGTTAAAATTTTAATATAAAATATGATAAAATATAAAACGTTGGGGGGGATTTAATGGAGATCAGACTGTTTGGCAAAGAATATGGTGTTTATTTTCAGTCAGAAAAAATTGTTTTAAAAAGTAAAAAGGCAGAGCATATTTTATATTACTTAATTTTGAATTATAAAAGAAAAGTATTTGTTAGTGAAATTCTTAACGTTTTTTTTGAAGGATATGATGAAAGTTATTCTCGGAAGAATCTTAATACACTTTTATATATGCTCAGAAAAGGATTAAATTTAACAAAAGATTCTCTAAAAATTGATAGGAATGTTGTATATTTAGACGTTTCGAAGTTGAAGATTGATTATATTTTATTTCAAAAGCTTATGGATAAAAGTCCTTCAAAAAAAACAAGGGATGAAATTGCAAAGATTTATAAAGGTGAGCTTTTGGAAGGCTTAGATGAAGAGTGGGTTGTTCCTTATCGTGAGTTGTGTGAAATGCAGATTTTAATGATCACTCAGCAATTGAAAAAGAATGATTTGAATTTATTTGAAAAACTTGCTGAGTTACCTACTAAAAATGAAATACCAATGGAACTTGCTTTAAAACTAATAGTATTGGATAGAAAAAGAAGAAATCCAATGTTTATTCCATTACTTATAAAGTCGCAGAGTGATATTAGTTCAAAAATTAGAAAAAGTGACTTTTATGTGAAGGTTTCAAAAAATACATATTTAATATTATTTGAATCCGGGAAGTCCGACAGTGAAACTTTGGAAAATATATTAAAGTTTAGATTTAATAATGATATTAAAATAATTGAAAAGCTTTAACTATTTAAAAAAGCCTGGCTGATGCCAGGCTTTTTATTAGTCTTCTAATATTTCTTTAACTTTATTTTTAATACTATCACTATCAAAACCATAAATTTTGAATAAGTAATTGCTATTACCAGATACTGGGAACCTATCAATACCAATCTTAACAAATTTGTCAGGGATAATTTTTAGATTGAAGAGTTTGTTTTCTATTAATGTTCCAAGTCCATTGTAAACATTATGGTCTTCAATTACAATCACTTTGTTTCGTGTGTATCTTGTAAGAACTTCCTCGTCTAAATCAAGTGGACAAGATACATTAAGTAAACCTACTTTGATTCCTTCATTCCTTAGTTCATCTACTGCTTTTAATGCTGGAGGAATTATTGAACCCATCGTGATAATTACAATATCATCTCCATCTCTTAATATATCAATTTTTCCATATTTAAATTCGTAATTTTCATCAAAGAATATGCTTCCATCTTCTTTTTTTATAGGTTCTAATTTACTTCTACCCATAGCTATTACAAAATTTCCATATTCTGATGCAACATATCTTACTGCTCTATCAGTTTGATTTGGATCTGCAGGAACAATGACTTTGAAGCCAAACCATGATAGAGGTGCAGAAACATAATTTAACGCATGATGTGTTTTTCCATCTTCACCAACATCTGTTCCGCAGTGAGTTACTACAACCTTAAGGTTTGTATTATTAATTGCGTTTAACCTATGTTGATTAAATGTTTCATCTATCCCAAATACTCCAAAATCTGCAAAAAATGTAATAAATCCTTCAACACTTAGTGCACCTGCTAATGCAGCAGCATTATGTTCTTGAACGCCAATTTCAATAAGCCTATCCTTTCTTTCTTTGTCAAGAAAATCTAATTTTACAGAAGATTTGAGATCGCAATCAACCGCTACAACGTTATCATTTATTAATGCAAGATCAGCAATAGCTCTTCCCAATGCTGATCTATTATCAGTTTTTTCTGTATAAGTTCTAAATTCACCTTTATTGATATTTACATCGTATTTTAATAACAATTTTTTATGTTCTGAAATTGGCAGTTTTTTTCTATTTTCAATGTATTTATCTATATCAATATTTAATCCGAGTTCTTGAATAGCCTTTTTGAATTCTTCTATTGATAATGGTTTACCGTGGTATTTTGGTGTATCTTCCATAAAGCTTACGCCTTTTCCAATAATAGTATGTGCAATTATTGCTGTTGGTTTTCCATCATTTTTAGCAATTTTTAGAGCCGAGAGTATTTGCTCGAAATCGTGTCCGTTTATTTCCAAAGTATTCCATCCAGCTGCTTCATATTCTTTTTTTAGATCTACATACATTATCTCTCTTGCTCTCCCGCTGATTTGAATATCGTTATAGTCAATAATAACAGTTAGGTTATCGAGATTATATTTATTTGCAGTTCTTCTTGCTTCTGCTACTTGGCCTTTTGCACTTTCACCGTCACTCATAACAACGTAAACATGATAGTCTTTATTTTTTAATTTTCCAGCTAAAGCCATTCCAACACCTGCGGAAAGTCCTTGGCCAAGATTTCCAGTAGTCCATTCAACGCCAGGAATACCTCTTGTGATATGTCCTTCAAAAATACTTGATGGATGTCTAAAACCAGTTAAAACTTCTTCTCTATTGATAAACCCATACGCTGCAAGTGTACTATATACCGCAGGTGAAATGTGACCATGGCTAACTATGATTCTATCTCTATCTTCGTTCCAAGGATCATTTGGAAAAACTCTTGCAAAAGAGTATAAACTAACTAAAATATCAATTGATGACATAGAACCACCTGGATGTCCAGATTGAGCTACGGTGGTCATGGTTAAAATATCTCCTCTACATTTTTTTGAAATTTCTTCAAGATTTAAATTCAAAATATACACCTCCTTCATTTTATCTCAATATATTATACCAAATGAAAAACAAATTTTCAGTAAAAATATTGTTATAAAAATTACTATGTTATAATATATTCTGAGGTGATTTTATGGATGCTTTGTCAAAAATTTATAACTCTGTAGCAGTTGTAACAATGAATTATAATGGTAATTTAAATGGGATAACTGTAGCCTGGATAATGAGGACTTCTATAGATCCAAAACTTTTAGCAATTTCAATAGGTAAACAGCGATATAGCTATGAACTTTTGAAAAAAGTAAATTTTTTTGGAATAAATTTGCTTAGTATCAATCAGATAAATATTGCAAAACATTTTGGAACTATTTCTGGAAGAAATTTTAACAAATTTGAAGGAATTGATTTTAAAATGAGTAAAAATAAAATTCCTATATTAAATGGTGTAGTTGCATATTTAGAGTGTGAAAAAATTGGAGATTTTGAATCAGGAGATCATAATATATTTTTAGGAAAAGTTAATTTTGAAGAAATTTTTAATAATGAAAAAGTTCTATTGTATGGAGAACATAAATTTTGGAGGGATTAAATGTTTGAGCATTACTATACTGAAAAACCAACAAGTGTTTTAAAAGTAAAGATTGTTGAATTAAAACTAAAAAATGGTCATGTATACAGATTTAAAAGCCCGAGTGGTGTATATTCATTTGGAAAGATTGATAGAGCGACAAAAATTTTGATCGAAAATAGTAGAATTAATTTTGGAGATGTATTAGATATTGGCTGTGGTTATGGAGTGATTGGAATAACTCTAAAAAAAGAAAATCCTGACATTAACCTTTATATGAGCGATATAAATCAGCGCGCAGTTGAGTTTGCAAAAATTAATAGTAAAGATAACAATATTGAAGCTGATATCAGACAGGGATATTTATATGAACCGTGGAATAATATGAGTTTTGATCATATAATTTCAAATCCACCAATTGTGGCAGGAAAACAAGTTTGGATGAACTTGATTGAGGGTGCATTTGAAAAGCTTAGAGAGGGTGGTACATTAGAACTTGTTGCATACCATAATAAAGGTGGAAAGAGAATAAAAGAATATATGAGATCGATTTTTGGAAATGTTGAAGAATTGTGTAAAGAAGGAGGAATAAGGGTTTATAGTTCTAAAAAATTATGACGCTTGAATTAAAAAATGTAAATTATATTTATAATTATAAAACAGTATTTCAAAAGCATGTTTTAAAAGATATAAACTTTAAAATTAATGATAATGAAGTTATTTTCATAATTGGGAAATCGGGAAGCGGTAAGACTACTTTGTTATATTTAATGGATTTTCTTTTGAAGCCTACTTTTGGAGAGATAGTTGTTGACGGCGAGGATCCTTTTACAAATCCTCATAAATTTAGGAAAAAAATAGGTTTTGCCTTTCAGTTTCCAGAAAAGCAGTTTTTTTCTGAGACTGTAGAGGATGAAATTATGTTTTCAATAAAAAATTTTGAAATTAAAAATCCAAAAGAAAGATTAGAAGAAATTAAGGATTTAATGAATTTAGATGATGAGTTATTGAAAAAATCTCCATTTCAACTTTCTGGCGGTCAACAAAGAAAAGTTGCAATAGCTAGTGCAATTGCTCATGATCCAGAACTCCTTATATTAGACGAGCCGACAGTAAGTTTAGATTATAAATCTGAAAAGTCGTTGATTGAATTTTTGAAACTTTGGGTCAGTAAAAAAGATAAAACATTGATAATAGTAACACATGATCTTGAAAAATTTTTGGACTTTAAAGGTAAAACTTTTGAAATTGTAGATGGAAGGTTATTTCCTGTAAACAGGGGGGAATTATTTTGAAATTTGCTTATAAAGCCTACGATAAAGAAATGAAAAAGGTAAGAGGGGAAATTGAAGCATACAACATTCAGGAAGCTTTATCAAAGCTAAAATCTAGTGGTTACATAGTTATAGATGTTAAAGAAGCTAGTAAAGTAAAGAAATTTAATTTTAATATATTTAGTATAAGATTAAAAGATATAGTTTTTTTTACAAGGCAATTAGAAACTATGGTAAAAGCCGGATTAAGGTTAAGAGAGGCAATTTATATTTTGTCAAACCAAGAGATATTTTCAAAAAGGTTCAGGAGTATTTTAGTTAATATAGTTAGTGAATTAGATGTGGGAACGTCTCTTTCAGAAGCGTTTAAAAAGCAAAAAGTTTTTGATGACGTATTTATCAATATGATTAAAGCCGGAGAAGAAGGTGGTGTTTTAGAGGAAACTCTTGAAAAATTAGCTAGTTATTATGAAAATTTAAATAGAACAAATCAACAGGTAAAATCCGCTATGGTTTATCCTACGTTTATTTTAGGATTTGCTGTTATAGTTGTTGTAGTAATAAGTGTTTTTATCTTGCCAAAGCTTTTCAATGTGTTTGGAACTATACCAACAGGGGGTATAATTTCCTTTTTAATTAGTGTCAATAAAGTTGTGACAGGTAATCCATTTATGGTAGCTTTTGTTATAATTTCTTTATTAGTTGGAATGTTTTTATTTTTAAGAACAGAACCGGGTAAAAAAACGAAAGAATTTTTCGGAAGATTATTTCCACCGATTAGGAAATTGCAGGAGAAAATTACATATGAAAGATTTTGTAGAACATTTGGAGTTTTAATTGCAAGTGGTGTTTCAATAATAGATTCATTGGAGATGGCAGCAAAAGCTTCAAATAATTTAAAGTTTATTATGAAAATAAAAAATGTTTCTGAAAAAGTAAAAAGTGGAAGTACTTTAAAGCAAGCTTTGAAAAGTGAAAAAGTTTTTCCTCAGATTATTTATGAAATGATTGGTACTGGAGAGGAAACAGGTAAGTTAGACACGATTATGGAAAAAGTGGCGGACTTTTTTGATGAGCAAATTCAACAGGATACAAAAAAACTTTTATCAATGCTTGAACCTTTAATGATTGCTTTTGTAGGTTTGTTTATTGCATTTTTAGCTTATGCAATGTATTCTACTATTTTTCAAATGCAATCTACTTTTGGTGGTTAATATGACATATATTGAGGTTTTAATGGTTATTGCAATTTCGTTAATAGTTTTTTCTGTTTCAATTTTTTCGTTGTTTTCGATTCTTGATAAAGTTATGCTAGAAGAAGAATTATTTAAAACGATTGTATATTGTGGATTGTGGAAATCTAATGCTGATATGATTGAGTATAATGCTGATACTGTCAAAATTTATTACTCGTTATTTACAAAGAATGAAATACTAATAAGGAAGAAGATATATTTTGGAGATTATTTTGAAGATAATAACTTGAGAATTATTCCAAGAAAAAGTGTTACTTCAGGAACTTTTGGGAGTTTTAAGATTGAACCTATTTCATTTGATGTATCTGTAAAATAAAGGGGGGAAGTTTTTTGCCGAATCTTTTAAGTAGAAGATTGGTTGGGTTTGATATAATTGGCAGTAAAGTATATCAGGCGGTTGGTGAGTATTTTTTTGGAAAAATCAAAATTAAAGAATTAAGAGAATATAATGGAGATTTTGAATTTGAAGTAGATGATTTGATTATAGTGAATATACCTTGGGATTTGATTTTAAATTTAAATCTTCAAATGCCAATGATAAAAAAAAGGAAGGATATTGAAAATTATATCGTTTTAGAAGTTTCACAAAATTTTAATTTAGAAAGTTCTGAATTTAGTTTTGATTTTTTAAAAACTTCTAACGGTTTGGAAGTATTTGTTGTAAGAAAAGCCGATTTAAATGAGTATTTTCACAAATTAGAATCTATGAAGATACCTGAACCAGATATTGTTTATCCTGATTTCTTTAAGGAATCTTTATTGCTTTCAAAATTTCCAGGTTATAACATTGAATTTTTCATAAATTCAGAATATTCGGGGCTAATTATTTTAAATGGAAGTAATATTGAATCGGTAAGGTATTCAGAATTGAGCCTAAAATACTTAAATGATTTGTGCAATGATGAATTTGGTTATAATTTATATGAAGTTGAAGATTTGGATGATGAAGTTTTAAAAGAAGATGTTAGTAGATTTTTATACAATTTTTTAGGAGACATGTTTTCATTGATTGAACGTGAGATTTTTGTTAGTTTAAATTCTTCTCAAAAACAATTAACTATTGAAGATATACAATCTGGATTTGTATATACTGATTCAGAATTAGTGAATAAATTAATTTTTGAACATTATACAGATTCTGAAATTTTTAATAAAATTTTCACTGCTCGCAATTTTAAATATCCTGTTATAAAACCTAAGTATTTAGGAAGTTTAGGGTTAATTACAAGGGGGGGATTTGAGTTTGGAAAATTTAAATTTATACAAAGATAAAGAAAAGAGAATTTCATTAAAGAGATTTTTAATATATTTAATTATATCGTTTCTACCTTTTTTTTCATTGTATTATTTTTCTCAATTCTTTTTGTTTACAAATATAGCAAATATAATTAGAAATCATCCATTGGTTTTTAATGAAATTTCTTTTAATGAATTAACTGAAATTCCTGACATTGTTGATTTAAAGATTTCAGAATATGATTCTAAAATAAATAGTTTGATTAATAAGATTAGATTTTTAAAAACTTCTTTGAATAAATCTTTCTTTTCAAAGTATTTTCTTCAAGTTTTAGTTAATGAATTATCTAATATTAATGAATATTTTTTTATAAAAAATATTGAATTTGATGGTAATAGTTTTTTGATAACTTTTTATGAATATTCGGAAAAGCCTGTTGTTCCCGAAACGATAAAGGAGAAATTAAGTAAGTATTATAAAAATGTCGAACTAAAAGTTACTGACATTAAAAATGTATATGAGAATTTTAAAATGTATGAGTTACAATTGGGGGGAGAGTTGTGAGTTTGAAATTAAAAATTGCTAATTTGATTTTAATTATAGCCTTTTTGTTTGGGATTTTATTTGCACTGTATGATTTTTTATTTATTAAAATTTCATTTTTAAAAAAGTTTAATCAAAAAACTATAATTTTAGATAGGAAAATTAGTGATTTTAAAATTTTGTTAACGCAGTATAATAATGCAAAGTTATTTTTAAATAAAGATAGTCATTTTAGTAGTGAAATAGCTAAGTATTTAGATGAAAACAAACGTTTATCTAATACACTTGAAAGGGAAGAATTTGAAAAGTTTTTCTATAATTTGGTTAATTCAAAATCTATAATTATTAATAAATTAAATGTTGATGTAAATGTTGATTTTCCATTAATATTTAATTCCAAAAGTAAAGCAAACATTTCGTTAGATTTAGAGGTTGGTGATATAATTGACATTAAATAAGAAATATTTATTTATTATTTTAGTGTTAATTTTAATTGTAGTAATTTTTTTCATTTCTATTTTAAATTTGAGAAAAAGTTTAGAAGTTGAAGTTTTAAGTTCTGTTAATGTTGTTAAAATAAAAGATTATTATCTAAACTTTATTAATGTAAAAGATGTAAGTTTTTTTGAGCCTTATTACTTGAAAATTGATGGAAGTTACTCGAAATTGGGTAATTTTTCAATTGTAGAAGATTTAGAATATTTAGGTTATTATGATGAATCAGGAACTTCAGTGGTATATTTAAGAAATGATAAGCAATTATTGAAAGTTGATCCCAAGCAGATTTTACTAAATAGATATTACATATTAAATATTTCAGGAAATAGTCTTGTGGTATTAGATATTAAAGATGGAAGTATTAAATTAATAGTTTCAAAAAAGTCAGGGGGGATAAGTGATGAAAATTAAATTTGCAGTTATTTTATTTTTGGTTATATCTTTAAATTTGATTGCTAATTTAGTTAACGTTGATTATTACATAAATGGTAATAAAATGCAGTTGATAATAGAGAATGATAGGAATCTTCAACCCTCTGAAGTTGATTTTGGTTGGAATGATTCACAAAATGTTTATTATTTGACCTTAAAAAATACAATTTCTAAAAATTCATTTTTACCAGTATCGAAAGGTCCTTTAGAAGGTTTACAAATAGTAACTATTAATAATGATACAAATGTATTCTTGTTTTATCTGGTACCAGTTAAGGTTGATTGGATTGTTATGGGGAATAAAATAGTTATTACAATGCCTGTAAGTGTTTCTGATAAGAAATATAGTTTTTCATTTTTGAATGCTCCATTGGATGTTGTTATAAGGGATTTTTCTGATGCAATTGGTGTTAATATTTCACTATACGATGGAGTTAGAAATAAAAATGTGAATCTCGAGGTCAATGATGTTTCTATTGAAGATGCTTTAAGATTGTTACTATTAAATAATCCAGATGTTTGTTATGCATATGGACCGGATGGAACGCTTTATTTGGGGTTAGAAAATGAAATTAAAAAGAATTTTGCATATTATTGGCAAATTTATTATGAGGAAATTGATTCTGAGAAAATAAGATTGTTACTTGGTGCTGGAACTTTTGCTAATTATATAAAGGATAAGAGCAAACTATTTGTCTATGGAGGCATTAGGGAACACAGATTAATTGCTGATGCTATATCTCAGCAGCCCAGTAAGTCATGGTATTACTTTAAATTTAATGTTAGTAAAGAAGTTTTAGAAGATTTTTTAACTAATATTTCGAGTATATATGATTTTAAATATTCTATTTTGTATGGATTAAGGCAAGTTGCGATATATTCAGATAATGAATCTGCTAATACTATTGGTTACTTAATTTCAATTTTAAAAGATAGTTTTGACGATCCATTTTTTGATTATGTAACAGTTGAAGTTGGGTATCCAGAAAGAATAAAAACTATTTTAGAAAGCTTAAATATACCATTTAAATCTTTAGGTCAAGACATAAAAGTTCCAGAGAAGTTTAGAGATGTAGTGATTAGATTAAATAATGATAGAACAATAGGTAATCCTTACAGAATGGTTTTTGAAGATATAAATGTTGATACAGTTAAAAGGGCATTAGAATATTTAAATGTTTCCGAGGAAAACGGTAAGGTTTTAGAAGTTAATGGAAAAGTTTTCGTAACTCTTTTTGTAACTAAACAAGTTTATTCTAGATTTATGCAATTTTTGGAACTTGCAAGTGTAAAAACTTTAAGGTTGAAAATTAATAAAGAAAATTTAAAACTGTACGATGTGGAAATTTTAAAGGAATTTTCAGATGGTAGTTTCTTGATTAGAGGAAAAGAAAAAGTTATTGATGAAATAATTGCTAATAATACTTTAAATTCAAAATTTGTTTTAGAGATAACTCCATTTGATCCGCCAAAAGCAGTTTTTAAAGCACTTTTGGATGCTTCACCAGTCTATGAAACTGATAATTTGATGGTTTTTAATAATGCGAATAATGATATGGAAAACAAGGTAAAGGAAATTAGAGAAAGTTACGGAGAAAAAATACAGTTTATTGAAAATATTCATCTTAATGAATCTCAAACAAAGATTTTAAAAGATTTGTATAACATTGAAGTTATCAATACTGAAAAAGGTGTTATTCTTAAAGGAAGACAAATTTCCAAGGCATTTGAGTTTATAAATAATTATTTTGGCAATAGTGAAAATAAATATTATTTGGAGAAAATAAATCTTCAAAATTACGAAGAACTTCAAGGAGTAATATCGCAGTTGTATAAAGTGAATATGGAATATTATCCAAAAAGTCAGATATTAATTCTTAATGGAAGTAGTGAAAATGTTGAAAAAGCAAGAGAATTTGTAAGAAAATACTCACAAGGTAAGAGTTTTAAGATTTTAAATAATGTTTATTTTGATGGAATTGACGAATTATTAAAAGAGGTGGGAGAATTAAAGGTATTTAAAATAAACAATAATGTATTGCTTTTAGGGAGCCAGTCAGAAATCGATGAAGCAGAAACTTTGCTTGAAAATTTAACTAATGATTCGACAATAGTTTCGTTGGCAAGTGATTTAGACGAAGGAAAGATTAATGAGCTATTAAATCTTTACTTTGGAAATAACATAATTGTTAAAAAAATAGATGATAAGTTTTATTTAAAGGGCAATGAAAAATTAGTTTATAGGGCAATAGAGTTATTAAAAGAATTTTCTAAGAATCAAATAAGTTTCGAAAATGGTAGATTATATATAGATGTAAAAGATTATGATTTAGACGAATTAATTAAGAAAGTATTTTTATTAACAACTAAAAAGAGTGTAATATTTGATGAAGAAGTGAAAAAGAAAGTAGATATAAAATTGTCAAATGCATCGATAGAAGATTTTGAGAAATTATTAAACGAATACGGTGTTTTTGTTAGAGAAGAAAACGGATTTTTACATGTTGGAAGAAAATTAAAATCACAATTTGTAGAGGTTGTTGATAATAAAATTACTATTAATGCTACTAATATTTCAATAGAACAACTTGCCAGAGAAATTTATCCCAAATTTGGTTATTCGGTTTTGATTGATTCTGTAACCGATAATTTGAATATTGTTTTAAAAGATTCGAGTCTGGACGAATTTGAAAATATTATAAGTTCGAAAGTCGATATAACAAAAGAAGGAAGTATGGTATTTATAAAACCAAAAGGGCAAGAAAATGTTACAAATGTTAGTGGGAAAAATGTGAATATAAGTGAAGATGGTTTAATTACAATAAACGCAGAAAATGTTCCACTTAAAAATATAATTGAACAGGTTGTAAAAGGTTATAAATACTCTGCTGTTATTTCAAGAGAAATTAATTCAATTGCTAATATTTACGTTCAAGATATTACTTTTGATGATTTTGAAACAATTTTAAGTAATTATAATGTAGCAATAAAAAAAGAAAACGGTATTTACATCTTTGATATGATAACAGGTAGTTCAACAAAGACAACTACAACATTTGTATTTTCAGTTTCTCAAAATGTTGATAAAGTAAAAGAATTAATAGAGTTTTATGGTGGTCAATCGTTTGTTGATACTTCGGCAGGAGTTGTTATTGCAACAGGAATTGATGCAAAAGTTGCTGAAGAGGTCAGAAGTTACATTAAACAAAATTTAAATGCAAAGCTTGCATTGATAGAAGTTAAAGTAGTAGATGAAGAGTTATCAGATAATTTTGAGTATAATTTGGGGAAAATAACGTCAGATTTGGGTACTTTATCAAATGATGATTTTAACGTTAAATTATCATTGAGTAATTTGAGCATTGAAGGAATTATAAATAAGTTATTGTCTATTGGAAGTGATGGTAATAGTAATTTAAATATTGAGATAGGCAATGGAAATAATGTAACTAATAAAAACACAAATGTTTTAGCAAGTCCAAACGTAGTAGCAAAGAGCGGAGAAACAGCAAGTATTTTAATAGGTGATAAGATCCCTATAGTTTTATCAACAGCAGAAAATACTCAAGAAATTAAATACATTGAATCTGGAGTAACACTTGAAATTACTCCGTATATTAATGCTGATAATACTATTGATTTGGAACTTAATATTAAAGTCAGTAGTTTTGATTGGGATTTAAAGAGCCAATACTCGCTCTCATTACCAGTTGAAAGAACAAGAGAATTTTCATCAAAGATATTGTTGAAAGAAAATCAGACTTTAGTAATTGGAGGACTTTCTAGAGAGGAAAATAGCAAAACAGTTTCAAAGATTCCAATATTAGGTGATTTACCAATTATTGGAAAATTCTTTGTTTCTGAAAAATCTGATAAAGTTAAACGTAATATAGTAATATTTATTTCAGCCAAGGTTGTGAAATAATGGAAAGAGAGATGTACTATGCTGATAAATTTTATCCTAAAAATTCAGAATTATTGATAAAATTTTTTAACCAATTTTGCAAAGTAAAAGAAATTAAAAATACAAATTCTAATTTTGGTTTAATTTTGCCTCATGCAGGATACGTTTATAGTGGCAAAACGGCTTTGTATGCAATATGTAAAGCTTTGGATTTTGGAAAACCTGAAAGAATAATTATATTTGGAACAAATCATACTGGAATTGCCGGAAATATTTGTTCATTGTGGCCAAGAGGAAAATGGAATACTCCCTTTGGATATGTTGGGATTGACGAAGAATTAAATAATTATTTGTTAAAAAATGAAATTTTTGAAGAGAACTATAAAGCTCATATATTAGAACATTCAATTGAAGTTTTGCTGCCGATTTTAAAATATTATTTTGGCAGCTTTAAATTTGTACCGATTATTTATAATTATCAATCTTATGAAAACACAATAAAGATAGTTGAATTATTAAAAAAGATAGATTTAAAAAATACTCTTTTAGTTGCTTCATCTGATTTTAATCATTACGAATCTCATGAAATTACTCTTAGAAAAGATGAAAAATTGATTGAAAAGATATTGGAAAGGAATATAGAAGGAATTTATTCGCTAAGAAAATCAATTAGTGCTTGTGGAATAGGGCCAATGTCAGTTTTAACGATGTATTTTGATAATGTAAAGCTTGTATATCACACTACCAGTGCCGAATATTCAAAGGATTATACTTTTACCGTAGGGTATGCAAGCTTTGTTTTATGGTGAGATTTTGAATAGCAAAATAAAGTATTTTAAAGAATTTATCATTATTTTCACACTATTTATATTGATAAGTACAGTTATATTTCATGAAAAACAATATAATAATGTAAATAGTAAGGAAATTAAGAGAGACTATGAATCACAAATAATAGATCTTAACAAGGCTGATTTAGAACAGTTAATGAGTCTTCCTGGGATTGGAACAGTAAAAGCCAAAGCAATTATTTCCTACAGGCAAGCGCACGGGAATTTTAATTCAATTGATGATTTAATAAATGTTACTGGTATTGGTCCGTCAACACTTGAAAAAATAAGAGATTATGTAACAGTTTCAAAAACGAATGAGGTACAAATTAATATGAATAATGAGCTTAAAAAGATAAATATTAATAAAGCTGATGAAAAACAGCTTGAAAAATTACCAGGAATAGGCCCTACAAAAGCAAAGAGAATAATTGAGTATAGAGAAAAAAATGGCAAGTTTAACTCTTTAAATGAACTTCTAAATGTTAATGGAATAGGTCCGAAAACACTTGAAAAGATAAAAAATTATTTAGCGTTTTGAAAATATAAAGTATAGCAAAAATAAAGAAAAAAGGAATGCTATTAGTTGAAAAATATTGTAAAAAGATAATAATGAAACAAATAAAAAAAACATACCAAGAACAAGTGAAATTTCGTCGGTAATTTTATTATTAAATTTGCTAAATAATGTGGATAAAGTAAGAATTGCCAATGTATTGAATAAAAAGCTAAGAAAGAGTTTAGTATACAACTTTTCCATTCCAGGTATAAATTGTCCTCCAGAAATTCTTCCAGGAACTTTTAAAATCCAAGAATATTGAATTATTCCTTTTGAAAAAAGCGTAACCGTGATCATACTAACTATAGTAAAAGTTAGTGAAATTGATATGACTAGCCATTTTAATTTGTTATTCATAAGATCTCCCTCCTTTTAAGTCCTATATAAATTATATCACTACTTGACTTTAGCTAAAACTTTTGATAAAATTTTGTTGAGAATTATTTTCAATAAGAAGGGGGAGAGGTTTTGACTTTAGATAAAATACCGGAATGTGTAAAAGTGAAAATTGTATCAATCAAAGATTCTAAAATTAAAAACAGACTTTTGGGTTTGGGATTAATTCCTGAAAGCATAGTCGAAGTTGTTAGAACTTCTCCTATGGGAGATCCAAGAATGTACAGAGTTTTTAATAAATTAATATCTATGAGAAATTCAGAGGCTTCTACTATTGAAGTTGTATTGTTAGATGATTCAATACCATTATCTTTGGCAAATGATGGTGAATATGAAGTTGTTGAATTTTGTGGAGGAAGAAGATTTTTATATAAAGTTAGTAAATTGGGGATTTTGCCAGGAAAAATTATTCAAGTAAAAGATGGTGAAATTTTTTTGGATAATAGTAAAATTCATTTAGGTGAGGGGATGAAAAACAAAATAATATTAAGGAGGATCTGATATGGTAGTGACCGTAGCTTTAGTTGGAAATCCAAATGTTGGTAAAACAAGTATTTTTAATAGGCTTGTCGGTGCAAGGCAATATGTTGCAAATTGGCCCGGAGTTACTGTAAGTAAAATCGAGGGTGCAACCGAATGGAAAGGAAATACATTACATTTTATAGATCTTCCTGGAACGTATTCATTGTCATCAAAATCGATTGATGAAAAGATTACTCGAGATTTTTTATTTTTTTCACCTCCAAATGTGACTTTATTAATAGCTGATTCTTTAAATCCTGAACAGAGTTTTTATCTCTTAATAGAAACCTTGGAGATTACAAAAAGCGTAATCTTGGTTATGAATTCTTATGATGAAGTTAAAAGGCAAAAGACAAAAATTGATAAGTATGAACTTCAAAAACATTTTGGAGTCCCTGTAGTATTTACTTCCGCAAAAACTGGAGAAGGAATTAGTGAGTTAAAAGATATGATAGTTGATATAGCAAAAGGTAAAAAAATTAAAAATGTTATTTTTGATTATAAAGAATATGAAAAGATAATTGTAGATATTGAAAATCAAATTCCAGATGATTTATTTAAAAATAAAAGATATGCTGCACTTAAATATTTAGAAGGGGACGAATATTTTGTTAATAAACTTGAAAATATAGTGAAAATTGATAAAGCTATTAAAGAAAATGCATTGAATCATATTCCGAAAATAAGATATGAATATGTAAAATACGTATTAAAAGAAGCGTATTCTGGTAATAATATTGAGTATATAAAGACCATGAATGATAAGATAGACCACGTTTTAACACACAAAATATTTGGTATTCCAATTTTAGTAGCTATTATGTATATTATATTTAAATTTACTTTTGATGTGGTACAGCCATTAGCTGATATATTGGATTATTCTTTTAGTCAACTTGCAGACTATGTAAAATCTTTTGGTGATGGTTTGTTCACTTCGTTAATTGCAGATGGATTAATTGGTGGTGTTGGTGGTGTTTTAGTATTTGTTCCTAATATTTTTGCATTGTTTATTGCGTTAGGTATTTTAGAAGAAACAGGTTATTTGCCCAGAGCAGCTTTTGTATTGGATAGAATAATGTATAAAATGAAACTTTCAGGAAGATCATTTATGTCTTTACTGTTAGGTTTTGGTTGTAATGTTCCATCTATTATGACTGCAAGAGGATTACCAGATGAGAAAGAAAGATTAGGAACTATACTTTCGGCACCTTTTATTTCATGTAGTGCAAGGTTGCCTGTTTATATGATGATAATCAGTATATTTTTTCCAAGGTATAAAGCTGAGGTTTTGTTTAGTATTTATGCTATAAGTATATTGATTACAGCTTTTACAGCTTTTTTTGTCAATAAAGTATTTTTCAAGGGTGAAAGTGTCCCATTAGTAATGGAATTGCCCAGGTATAGAGTGCCTACGATTAGAAATATAGCAATTTATATGTGGAATAAAGGAAGTCATTTTTTAAAGAAGGCAGGAACAATAATTCTTATTACAAGTATTTTAGTTTGGGGACTTACTTATTTTCCAAATAAAGGAGATGTTGAAACAAGTTATGCATCATATATCGGAAAAACTTTGGAATATATTTTAAAACCTCTAGGTTTTGATTGGAAAATTGGAACAGCATTATTTTTTGGAGGTGTTGCTAAAGAAGTAATAGTTTCGACAATGTCTATGTTATATGGATTTACAGAGGGAGATTTGATTAGTGCAAAACTCGCTCTTAGTGAGTCTTTAAATAGTGTAAATGCTTATGCATTTTTAATTTTTGTGATGTTATATATTCCTTGTTTTGCTACAATTGCGACCATAAAAAGTGAAACTGGAAGTTGGAAGTGGGTTATTTTTACTGTAATATATAGTTTTTTGATAGCATATATATTGTCCTTTATCTTCTTAAATTTAGGAAAATTAATTATAGGCTAATAGGGATTTCCCTATTAGCCTTATTCTTTATTACTTATTTCTAGGTATCTTTCAATTGTATTTATTACCTCACTAATACTAAAATTTCTTGCAAATCGTTTGATTTCAAATTCTTTATCCAATATTATTACTGTTGGTACTGTAAATACTAATTTTTGAGCTGGATAAGAAGGATTTTCTATAACGTCAATTACCTC
Organism: Thermosipho africanus Ob7; assembly: GCF_003351105.1. Classification (NCBI taxonomy): domain Bacteria; kingdom Thermotogati; phylum Thermotogota; class Thermotogae; order Thermotogales; family Fervidobacteriaceae; genus Thermosipho; species Thermosipho africanus. Next base: position 176,023 of record NZ_NKRG01000005.1, on the reverse strand, counting down.
AATATCAATATCAAAGTTTTTTGCTATAGTTTGGATTTTGGGAAGCATAGCTTTACATACACTGCATTTGTCATTCTTAAAGTATTCTATCTTCATTAAATCACCTCCTGATCTAATTCTTCCAAACATTGTCCATTTTAACATTTGATTTATGACATTTCAATAATTTTATTAATACAGGAAAATTACAAATTTTCTATTAGAATTAAACTTATATACTATCTCTAGATAGTTGAAATAGTTAGTTTATATGTTAGAATATTAATGAACAAATAAAATCAAGGAGGGGTTTTCATGAAAAAATTTACAAAAACTCATGAATGGGTAGATGAAAACGGGTATGTTGGAATTACTTCTCATGCACAAGAAGAGCTTGGAGATATTGTTTATGTTGATTTGCCAGAAGTAGGTAAAGAAGTTAAAAAAGGTGATGTTTTGTTATCAATAGAAAGTGTTAAAGCAGCAAGTGATGTTTATGCACCAATTAGCGGAAAAATTGTAGAAGTAAATAGTGAGCTTGATGCAAGGCCAGAACTTGTTAATGAAGATGCTGAAGGTGAAGGATGGTTGGTAAAAATTGAAATTTCAAATCCTTCGGAGCTTGATGAATTGATGACCGAGGAAGAATATAAGGAATTTCTTAACAGTGAAGGTGATAATTAATGTTAGGGATTACCGCTTATGCAGTTTTGGTTTTTATAATGAATATAGTGATTGGATTGGTATTATTGCTTGGTGTGATTCAGCAAGCTAAATCCTCATTTGGTATTTCAAGTGTGGTTTCATGGGTATTTTTCGCTGTTTCTCTTGCGTTTTTTGCATCTGGTGGATTTGTAAATTTTTATTCGAAACTTGGATTGTCTATATCGCCAGTTGCGTATTTAGTAATAGCTATTTACTCAATGCTAGCTGCTAGTGATATTTCAAAGTTGAATATTCGTAATGCAATGAGAAAAGCTATACTATTTTCAATAATAATGATTGTCTTCTTGATAATTGATTTGATTTGGGTTAAAGATGCTGCATTTGTTGCTTTATTTTCTATCGGTTGGGCATATGTTATAACTTTGATTTTTGGTATTAAAAATAGAAATATAGAATAAGAAAAGTTTAGCTCATAAAAAATGTGGGGGAAGTCCCCACATTTTTTGTATGGAGGGATCAAATGTTAGACAAAAGTGTTTTATATAACGTCAGTGAAAAACCTGGAGTATATATCTTTAAGAATGGAAGTGAATATATTTATATTGGAAAAGCAAAAAATTTAAAAAGAAGGCTTAATTCACATTTTTCACTTAAAGAAGAAAAGAGTAGGCTAATTGTTGAGGAATCAAATAGTCTAGAAGTTATTATTGTAAAAAATGAAAAAGAGGCATTATTATTAGAGGCTACCTTAATATTTAAACATAAACCAAAGTATAACATAATGCTAAAAGAAGGTGAAAGATATCCGTATATTAGGATATCAGATGATGAATATCCGTATGTTGAAGTTACAAGAAGTAGGAAAAGTTCAGGAATATTTTTTGGCCCTTTTACTAATATAACTTTTACAAGATTATTGTTAGAGATTTTACAAAAAATTTTTGGGGTCAGAACTTGCAAAAAAGATTTATCTAAAATTAAGAAACCTTGTATTGAATATCATTTAAAAACATGTCTGGCACCATGCAAATTTGAAAATAAAAATATTTATATGTCGGCAATAAATAATTTAAAAAAGGTTTTATCAGGAGATTTTGAATTTGTAAAAGACTATATTGAACAAAAGATGAATTATCATTCTAAAATGCTTGATTTTGAAAATGCAGCTAAATATAGAGATTTGTTATTATCATTTGAAAAACTGTTAAACACACAAGGTGTGATTTTAAATGATAAAAGATGTGTGGACTATATTGCATATTCAAAAAAAGTTTTTTTAGTTTTAAAGGTTCGTGGTGGAGTTTTATTATCAAAGCTTTTTTATGAAGCGAATTTGTCATTTGAAGAATTTTTATATCAATTTTACTATGGAATGAAAAGTGATTTACCGACAAAAATAGTTACATTCGAAAGTAGTAATTTAAATAAAATAGAGTTTGATATACCTATAAATGTTTCTTTAGATGATAGTGATAGATATTTACTTGAAATAGCATATGAAAATTTAAAAGAACATTTCAAAGCAAAAAGACTGAGAAGAGATACTTTAAAAAAGATTAAAGAAATATTAGGTTTGAAAAAGATTCCATATAGAATTGAAGGAACAGATATTTCTCACAGAAATGGAAAATTTACAGTAGCATCTTTGGTAGTATTTGAAAATGGAGTACCAAAGCCGGAAGAATATAGAAGGTATAAACTTGGTGATATTTTAGATGATTTTGAAAGTATCAGGATGTTTATTAGGAAAAGATATACAAAACATGAAGCGCCTGATCTTATTTTTGTTGACGGAGGAAGAGGACAGGTCAATGCTGCAATTGAAGCGTTTAATGAATTGGGACTAGATGTTGATGTGGTTGGTATTGCTAAAAAGGAAGAAATAATTGTTACAAAAAATAAAGAATTTAAATTGAAAGAAAATGATGAAGTTTTACGCACTTTAATATCAATACGTGATGAAACACATAGAGTAGCAAATAGTTTTAGTGGTAGCTTAAAGTTAAAAAATTATACATTAAGCAAACTAGACGATATTCCAGGAATTGGACCAAAAAGAAAAAAAATATTGCTTAAAAAGTATAAAAGTATAGAAAATATAAAAAATGCACCTCTTGAAGAACTTTCGAAGATAGTGGGTAATAAGATAGCATTACGTTTAAAGGAATATTTGTAAGTATTTACTAAAAATTACAAGATTTAAAATAAAATTAAGTTTAATTCAGACTTGAAACATTTTTTACTACTGTTATAATAATATTGATGTAAACTTAAAAAATTTAGGAGGTGTTAAACTTGACGGCGTATATTATTCGGAGGCTTTTGCTACTTCCACTGATTTTGTTTGGTGTAACTTTGATAATATTTAGTTTTACAGAAATATTAGGTCCTGAAAAAATGATTTCAGCATATGTAAATCCAAATGTATTTGACAAGCTTTCAAATGAAGACATTGATAGATTAATTGAAAAGTATGGTTTAAATGATCCAATGTGGACTAGATATTTTAAATGGCTTGGTGGAGTTTTAAAAGGTGAATTGGGATGGTCTGTTACAGCCAAGCAACCAGTTGCTGATGCTATTAAAGAAAGAATTCCTTATACGATCGAGCTTGCACTTTATGCATTTATACCGGTTATTGCAGTTGGTATTTGGTTAGGTGTTACGGCTGCGGTTAATAGAGATAAGTTTATAGATCATTTTATAAGGATTTTTGCAATTGTTGGTTGGTCTCTTCCTGATTTTGTTTTTGGGTTAATAGTTTTGATGATTTTCTATTCAGTTCTTGGATGGTTTCCACCAGGAACTTTGAGTGATTGGGCAGATTCAATAGTAAAATCAGATAGTTTTCATAAAATAACGCATTTATTGACAATTGATGCTTTATTGAATGGAAGACTTGATGTTTTCTGGGATGCATTGAGACACTTAATTGGACCTATTCTAACAATTTCTTGGCTTTGGTGGGCGTATTTGTTAAGAATTACAAGATCAAGTATGCTTGAAGTTCTTGGTAAAGAATATGTTAGAACGGCTAGAGCTAAAGGGGTTCCTGAAAAGGAAGTTATACACAAACATGCCAAAAAGAATGCAATGATTCCTGTTGTAACGGTTGCTGGTGCAATGGTTATTGGCTTACTTGCAGGAACTGTTATAGTTGAAGTTATTTTTAATAGAGTTGGAATGGGTAGATTTACAGCACAAGCAGCTACTCAGCTTGATTATGCAGCAATTTTAGGTAGCACTTTGTTTTATTCAACACTGCTTGTTATTGGAAATTTGATAATCGATATACTATACGCAATATTAGACCCAAGAATCAGACTAGGTTAGGGAGGTGGATGTTGATGAATACAGAGTTTAAAAGAACAATGAAAAAATTGTTTAGAAATCCTTCTGCAGTTTTAGGATTTTCATTGTTAATATTTTTTGCGTTGATTGCTGCATTTGCTCCATTACTTGCACCGCCTGTTAATCCAATGTTTCCAGATGAAAATGGAAATCCTATGAAACTTGAAGATCCGTACATAATGCCAATACTTTCTTGGAGTTCAGATCCAGTACCACCAAGCAAAGATCATCCCTTTGGTATGATTGCCGGTAGAGACATTTATTACGGGGTAATTTGGGGTACAAGAACTGCTTTTAAAATTGGTTTAACAGTTGTCACGTTATCAACAATAATTGGTTTAATAATAGGATCAATTGCTGGTTATTTTGGTGGTTGGATAGATGAAATTCTAATGAGAATTACGGATATTTTCTTATCAATACCATTTTTGTTAGCTGCAATGGTATTAACAACAATATTAGGAAGTGGTTTAGATAAAGTTATGATTGCAATGACAGTTTTTGGTTGGATGGCAGTTGCAAGATTAATTAGAGCTAATATATTGCAAGTTAAAGAAGAACAATTTGTTTTGGCTGCAAAGGCTCTTGGAATAAAAAACTTTATTATAATTGTAAGACATGTGCTTCCGAATACAATTTTTCCAGTTTTAGTTCAAGCTACAATGAGATTAGGATCTTTGGTTATTACAGCAGCTGCACTTTCATTCTTAGGGCTTGGTGCTCCAATTGGTTATGCTGATTGGGGTTCAATGCTTAACTATACAAGAAACTATATATTAGGTGCTAGTGGTCAAGCACTAGCTTATTGGTATACCGTTTTTTATCCAGGAATGGCAATGGTTTTGTTTGTATTAGCATGGAATTTAGTAGGTGATGCTTTAAGAGATGTCTTTGATCCGAAATTGAAATAAAAGGAGTGATTGAGTTGGAAAAAAAACCATTATTAGAAGTAAAGAATTTAAAGACCTATTTTCATACAGAAGATGGAGTTGTTAAAGCAGTTGACGGAGTGGATTTTGAAGTTTATCCTGGCGAGACACTTGGAATTGTTGGTGAATCTGGTAGTGGAAAAAGTGTTACCTCATTATCAATTTTAAGATTGTTGGATCCAAATGGTGAAATTTTAGAAGGAAGTCAAATAATTTTTGAAGGAAAGAATCTTTTAGATCTTTCAGAGGATGAGATGAGAAAAATTAGAGGTAATGATATTGCAATGATTTTTCAGGAACCAATGGTAGCTTTAAACCCAGTTTTTACAATTGGTGAGCAGATTATGGAAGCAATATTGTTGCACCAAGATGTTGATAAAAAGGAAGCTAGAAGAATGGCAATTGACATGCTAAGAAAAGTTGGAATACCTGAACCAGAAAAACGTGTTGATGAGTATCCACATGAATTATCTGGTGGTATGAGGCAAAGAGCGATGATTGCAATGGCACTTTCTTGTAAGCCAAAATTATTAATTGCGGATGAGCCAACAACTGCTCTTGATGTTACTATTCAAGCGCAAATACTTGATTTAATGAAGGAATTACAAAGAGAGTATGGAATGGCTATAATTTTAATTACGCATGATGTTGGTGTTATTGCAGAAAATGCTGATAGAGTTGTTGTAATGTATGGTGGAATGGTTATGGAAACTGCTGATGTAAAAGAATTATTTAAAGAAATGAGACATCCATATACTTGGGGACTTTTAAATTCAATTCCAAGATTAGATATAGAACAGGACAAACTCTATAATATACCAGGAATTGTTCCTGATCCATTACATTTTCCACCAGGATGTAGGTTTAATACCAGATGTGAGTTTGCAGATGAAAGATGTAAAAAGGAAATTCCACCTTTATATGAAGTTGGAAAAAATCATTATTCAAGATGTTTTTATTATAAAAAAGTTGAAGAGGCTCAGAAACTCAAAAAGGCTGGTGAAAGTGCATGAGTGAAAAAAAAGTATTAGTTAAAGTTGATAATCTTGTAAAGTATTTTCCAATTCGTGCAGGAGTATTTAAAAGAATAGTAGCATGGGTTAGAGCAGTAGATGACATCAGCTTTGAAATTTATGAAGGTGAGACTGTTGGGCTTGTTGGTGAATCAGGTTGTGGAAAAACTACTGCTGGAATGACGCTTTTAAGACTTTATGAGCCTACATCTGGAAGAATTATTGTAGACGGAAAGGATACAACATATTATTTTATGCCACGTTATAGAGCAAAGAAATATTTAAAGAAAATGTATATAGAGAAATTTAAAAAGGAAGATCCATCAAAATTTACAGGAATTGATAAAGAATATTATGAGTTATATGAGGAACTAGGCGAAAGTGGTTTTTATAGCAAACTTTTAGATAATATAACTGAAAAGAGAAGAGATTTTAGAAGAACGATGCAAATAGTTTTTCAGGATCCATATAGTTCTCTTAATCCAAGAATTAGAGTTAAGACAATTGTTTCTGAAGGGCCTGTATTGCATGGGCTGATAAAAAAATCTGAAGTAGTAGATAAGGTAAAAGAAGTTTTAGAAGAAGTTGGTATTCATGGAGAACATATGTATAGATTTCCTCACCAATTTTCTGGAGGACAACGTCAAAGAATAGGAATAGCAAGGGCATTATTGATGAATCCAAAGTTAATAGTTGCCGATGAAGCAGTAGCAGCACTTGATGTTTCTATAAGATCTCAAGTTATTAACTTAATGCTTGAACTTCAAAAGAAACATAATTTAACATATTTGTTTATCTCACATGACTTATCAGTCATTAAATATATTTCTGATAGGGTAGTCGTTATGTATTTAGGAAAAATTGTTGAAAATGCTTCCAAGAAAGAACTATTTGATAATCCATTACATCCCTATACAAAAGCATTAATGAGTGCTATACCGGTTCCAAATCCTGAATATAAAAAGAAAAGGATAATTTTGACAGGAGATGTTCCAAGTCCAGTAAATCCACCTAGTGGATGTAGATTCCATCCAAGATGTCCTGTAGCAAAGGAAATTTGTGCAAAAGAGGAACCACAATTGAAAGAGGTATCACCGGGTCACTTTGTAGCTTGTCACTTCCCAGGATCATTAAAATAATAAAAAATTCTTTAAAATAGCATCTCACCAGTAAGGTGAGATGCTATTTTTTTAGGAAAAAAATAATTAATAAAGAAAAATTTGTTAGAAAAAGAATAGGAGGTGTATAAAGTGAGAATAAACCATAATTTAAGCGCTTTAAATGCTTGGAGGCAAATTTCATTAACTAATTCAAATATGTCAAAAACGTTGGAAAAATTATCTTCTGGATTAAGGATTAACAGAGCAGCTGATGATGCAGCTGGACTTGCAATAAGTGAAAAGATGAGAGGTCAAATTAAAGGACTTGATATGGCAAGAAAGAATGCACAAGATGCTATATCATTAATCCAGACAGCAGAAGGTGCATTGAATGAAGTTCATTCAATACTTCAGAGAATGAGGGAACTTGCAGTTCAAGCAGCAAGTGATACAAATACTGATGTTGATAGAGAAAATATTCAAGCTGAAATAGAACAATTGCGTCAAGAAATTGATAGAATTGCTCGTTCAACCGAATTTAATACTAAAAAGCTTTTGAATGGAAATTTAGAAAGTTTTAGAGCAAATGCGGAAGCAAATATTGTAAATGGCGGAATAATAGATTTAACAATTAACACTTTAAATCAAAATGCTAAAGAAGGTACTTATTTGGTTGAAGTTGGACAATTTAGAGGTTCACCTACAAGTGCATTGGATGTAAGAATAACTTTAGTAACAACTTCATCTGTTTATAGCACAATTGTTACTTCTTTTGCTCAAGGATATGTTCTAGTAGGTGGTGTTACTCTAAGATGGGATTCAACTGTCTTATCAATTTCGAATTATAATGGATTACCAAGTGGTGAAGTTATTGATGCTGCGGTTGCAAGAATTGAAGGGAAATACACTGGTTCTGATTATTTGGTTTTCCAGATTGGTGCAAATGAGGGTGCGAATATGATTGGCGGAATTGATGCTGTTGATTCAAAAAATTTGGGACTTAACACTAGTTTAATTGATGTTACTTCGCAAGATGGAGCAGAAAGGGTAATAAGTTTAATAGATGCTGCAATTGATAAAGTAAGTGGAATTCGCTCAAAATTAGGAGCAATGCAAAACAGATTGGAACATACAATTGCTAATCTAGGTGTTTCATCAGAAAATCTAACATCGTCTGAAAGTAGAATAAGAGATGCTGATATGGCTAAGCAAATGATGTTCTTTACAAAACAGCAGATATTAATTCAATCAGGTATGGCTATGCTTGCTCAGGCAAATACACTTCCACAAAATATTTTACAGTTACTGAGAGGTTAAAAAGGATAATATTTTATAATTTTACGAATTTATTATTAAATAAGATAAAAAATCACCCTTTTTTATAAGGGTGATTTTTTTATATAATCTTCCTAAAAAGAAGGAGGGATATAATGAAAATTTATGAAATTGTTCCTGTTGCTTTAGGGAAAAAAATGCCTGATGTATTAATAAAGAATGTTAATCTTGTAAATGTTTTTACTGGAAAAATTGAAAAAACTAATATTGCTCTTTATAAAAAAAGAATTGCAGGAATTGGAGATGATTATAAAGTTGGAAAGGAAGTTATTGATGCAAAAGGTCTATTTGCAATTCCAGGACTTATAGATGCTCATGTTCATATTGAAAGTTCTATGCTTTCACCTACTGAGTTTGCCAAACTAATCCTTCCTTTTGGTACAACAACTATTATTGCTGATCCACATGAAATTGCAAATGTTTTAGGAGTAGAAGGTATTGAATACATGATTAAGTCAACTGAAGGTATACCGTTGAATGTCTATTTTGCAATTCCATCTGCAGTGCCAGCAACAAATCTTGAAACATCAGGAGCAACACTTGGTGCTGAAGATATGGTAAGCTTAGTTGAAAAATATCCGTTTAGAATTATCGCTTTAGGAGAAGTTATGAATTATCCTGGTGTTTTAGATTGTGATAGAGATTTAATTACAAAAATTGAGATATTAAGACATAAATATAAAAAGATTGATGGTCATGCACCAGGATTGACGGGAAAAGAATTAAATGCATATATTGATGCTTTTGTTCGATCTGACCATGAATGTGAAACAAAGGAAGAAGCATTAGAAAAACTTTCAAAAGGAATGCAAATATTTATTAGAGAAGGGACGGCAGCCAGAAACCTGAATGCATTACTTCCAGCAGTAAATGAAATGAACCACTTTTTCTTCTCTTTTTGTACTGATGATAGAGACCCAAATGACATAATTGAGAGAGGTCATATAAATGGAATTATTAAAAGTGCAATTGATAGTGGAATTGATCCAATAATTGCAATTAGGATGGCAACAATTAATACTGCTAAATATTTTAATTTGAGAAGTATGGGTGCAATTTCACCTGGTTATAAAGCTGATATTGTTTTTATTGATAATTTGAAAGATTTTAATATTAAGTTTGTTATTAAAGATTCAAAGATTGTAGTTGAAGATAAAAGGATTAATATGAATGTTGAAAGCATAATTCGTAATATTCCAAACACATTAGGCAAAATAAATATTGTAAAAAACTACTCTTTAAGTATTAAAAATAGGAATAGAAAAATACGTGTGATATCTGTAAAATCTGGGACTCTCTTAACAGATGAGCTAATAGTTGAACCAAATGTTGAAAAAGGTTACGTGGTTTCAGATATTGATAGAGATATTATAAAAATAGCAGTTTTTGATAGGCATAAAGCAAGTGGTTATTCAATTGGTTTTGTTCATGGACTTTCAATTAAAAATGGAGCAGTTGCAACTACAATTGGTCATGATTCTCATAATTTAACTGTTGTTGGGACAAATGATGAGGATATGAATTATGCAATAAGTAGAATAAAAGAGTTGAATGGAGGAATTGTTGTTGTAAAAAATAAAAAGCTTATAGCTTCTTTGTCGCTTCCGATAGCTGGATTAATGTCAGACAAAAACTATGGCTTTGTAGTTGAAGAATTAAGAAAATTAAAAAATTCTTTAGTAGAAATTGGTGTAAATAGTGATATTCTAATGCAAATACACTTTTTACAACTTGCTGTAATACCAAAATTAAAGATTACAGATAAAGGATTAATTGATGTTGAAAAACAGAAAATAGTTGATTTATTTGTGGAGGTGTAATTTATGAATGTAATTGGAAAGAAAGTAAAGAGAATTGATGGATTAGAAAAAGCCTATGGAACCTCAAAATACGTAGCAGATTATTATTTTGAAAATATGTTATATGCAGGAGTAGTTTATGCTAATGTTCCACATGGAATATTGAAAAATATAGATATTTCGGAAGCAAAGAAAGTTCCCGGAGTAGTATATATAGCAACATACAAAGATGTTCCAGGAGTTAATAAATTTGGCCATGTTATAGATGATATGAATTTTCTTGTTCCTGTAGGGGAAAAAATTAGGTTTGAAGGAGATGTTTTAGCACTGATTGCTGCTGAATCTATGAATGCAATTGAAGAAGCTAGAAAATTAATAAAAGTAGAAATTGAGGAGTTGCCACCTGTTTTGTCGATTGATGAAGCAATACAGGATAAAATAATTGTTAATGGGAAATCAAATATTGGTTTTCATAGAAAAATTAGAAGAGGAAATGTTGATGATGCTTTTTCAAAAGCTGATCTTATTATAGAAGAAAATTTTGAAACGGGGTATCAAGAACATGCATATTTAGAAACACAAGGAGTTGTTGCAAATTATACTCCAAGAGGGGTAATGGAAATTTATGTTAGTGCGCAATGTCCATTTTATGTTCAAAAAGACGTAGCAAAAATATTAGGAATAGAATTAAATAGATTAAATGTAATACAGACTGAAACTGGTGGAGGATTTGGCGGAAAAGAAGATGTTCCATCATACATAGCATCAAAGGCTGCTCTTTTATCATATATTACAAAAAGACCTGTAAAATTAATCTATACAAGAGAAATGGATATTAAAGAAACAAGTAAAAGACATCCTAGTAAATCATATTATAAAGTTGCATTTGCAAAAGATGGAAAAATTTTGGGAATTAAGACAAAAGTTTATTTAGATATGGGAGCTTATTCAACTCTTTCACCGATAGTTATGTATAGAACAATGGTACATGCAAGTGGAGCTTATTCGGTAAAAAACGTAAGTGTTGATGTATATGGAGTATATACAAATAAAGTTCCTTGTGGAGCTTTTAGAGGCTTTGGTTCACCTCAAGTTTTAGTAGCAATTGAATCGATAATGGATCGCGCGGCAAAAAAGTTAAATATTGATCCGTATGAAATAAGAATGAGAAATGCACTTGATAGAAATAAGGAGACATCAACCGGACATGTACTAACTCAATCAGTTGGGGCAAAAAAAACTTTAGAAAAAGTTTATAAGGCATCAAATTATGAATTTTTAAAGAAAGAAGTTTTAGAGTATAATAAAAATTCTACGTTTAAAAAACTAGGATTAGGTTGGTCTCATATTTTTTATGGTGTAAGTTTAGGAGCTGGCGGTCAACATCTTGATGGCGCTACTGCAACGATTAATGTTCAATCAGATGGTACTATTAATGTAATGATAGGTAATACCGAAATGGGGCAAGGTGCAAAAACTACAATGGCGATAATAGTATCGGAAATATTGGGACAAGATATTTCAAAAATTAGAGTTTTACAACCTGAGACATTGTTTATTCAAGATAGTGGGCCGACTGTAGCTTCAAGGACTACATTCTTTAGTGGTAATGCTTTAAAGATAGCAACTGAGAAATTAAAAGAGAACATAGTTGGATTTTTAGCTTCTTATTTTGGTGTTGGCAAAAATGAAATTATTTTTTTAGACGGGAAAGTGTTTATTAGAGAAAAAGTATTTTCTTTTGAAGAAATTGCAAAGTTATGTAATGATAATAACGTTAAGTTGTCTGAGGTTGGATGGTATAAATCTCCAAAATTACATTTTGATCACGAAAACGGAATTGGTGAGGCGTATATAACATATAGTTTTGCAACGCAACTTTCTCTTGTGGAAGTTGATTTTTTAACTGGAAAAATAGCATTGAAAAAGGCATGGGTTTGTCATGATATTGGAAAAGTTATAAACTTTGAAGGTGCCGTTGGTCAGGTCCATGGCGGGGTAATTCAAGGCATGGGGTACGCTATTATGGAAGAAATCAAGCAAAATAATGGAAAAATCCTTACTACTAATTTTAATAATTATTTGATTCCAACTATTAAAGACATTCCTGAAGAAATTCATGTTTATTTTGTGGAAGAAGAATTTTCAGAGGGACCATTCGGCGCTAAAGGATTGGGTGAACCATCGTTAATGAGTTCACCACCTTCAGTTTTAAACGCAGTTTCTAATGCTATAGGGGTTTTTTTAAATAAGATACCTGTTTCTTTAGAAGAAATAGTAAAAAATACTAAGGAGGGAAAATTATGAAAAGCAAAGTCCCTGTTATTGGACCAACTTTTGAAGAAATGCTTAATCCAGAAAAGATTGATCCAAAAATTAGGAAAAGAGCTATTGAAATGAAGAAAAAAGACCCACTTCATCCAATTAACTTGTTTAATATTACTTGGAAAGATGAAAATAATGAAATTTATTATTTTGAAGTTCCAAAAGAGATTACAGGAGTTGATGCTAATATAATTGTTTTATATGCAAAAGAATTTCCGTCAGGAAGTCATAAAGTGGGTGCAACATACTCAGTGTTGGCAGAAAAAACCGTTTATGGAGAAGTGGATCCATTGAAACATACATTAATTTGGCCATCAACCGGGAATTATGGAATTGGAGGAGCATGGGTTTCATCTAGAATGAATTATAGATCTATTGTTTTACTTCCAGAACTTATGAGTAAAGAAAGATTTGAAATTATTAAAAAATATGGTGCTGAGGTTATTGCAACGCCTGGTTGTGAATCAAATGTTAAAGAAATATATGACAAATCAAAAGAACTATATAATAAAGATCCTGAACACGTAAGAATATTAAACCAATTTGAAGAGTTTGGCAATTATAGATTCCATTACTATGTTACAGGAAATACAATGATTGAATTAGTAAAAAATAAAAAAATTGGAAATTCTAGAATTTCGGCAGTTGTTTTAGGTGTAGGTTCTGCTGGAACGATAGCATCTGGTGATAGAGTAAAACAAGAATTTTCAGAAGCTAAAGTAGTCGCTGTTGAGCCATTACAATGTCCAACGATTTCTCTTAATGGATATGGTGGACATGATATTCAAGGTATTGGAGATAAGCATGTTACATGGATTCATAATGTTATGAATAATGATGCAGTTGTTTTGGTTGATGATATGGAATCAAAGAAAATGCTACAGGTTTTAAGCGATCCAGTGGGAATTGAATTTTTGAAAGAATTTGCTCCAAAGGATATGGTTGATTTTATATCAGATAAATTTGGGATATCAGGAGTTGCTAACTTAATTGGAGCAATAAAAATAGCAAAGTATTATAACTTTACATCTGATGATAATATTTTTATAGTTGCAACTGATTCAATTGAGAGGTATTATTCGGTTATGAAAGATTTAGAGGAAAAGTTTGGAAAACTTGATAGAGCAGAAGCTAAAGCACGAACTGAAAGAATTTTATTATATAAAGAGCCTTCTTGGGTTTTTGAAGGTGATAAATATTCTAGAGAAAGATGGCATAATTTAAAATATTATACCTGGGTTGAGCAGCAAGGAAAAACTGTAGAAGAGTTAAATGCACAGAAGGATCAGAGTTATTGGATTAAGCAACAAGAAAAAGTTTATGAAGTCAATGAAAAAATACTTGAATATAGAAACAAACATTATGATGAACTTATGAAAATATATTTTGAAGATTGAAGGTGATAATGTGAGAAAATTATTTAAAAATATATCTTATATTTACACATTTGATGAAAAAATTGGAGATATTGAGAATGGTTATATTTTAGTGGAAGATAATGTAATTAGAGAGGTTGGAAGAAATTGGGAGAATATTGAAGCAGATAAAGTATATGATTTAGATGGATATATGGTTATTCCTGGTTTTGTAAATACACATCATCATATGTTTCAATCACTTACTAGAGGACTTGCTGCAGACAAAAAACTTTTTGATTGGCTTGTTTTTCACTACGAAATATGGAAATTCATAGATGAAGAGGCAATTTATATAAGTAGTTTAATAGCACTCTATGAAATGATTAAAACTGGTGTTACAGCAACAACTGATCATCTTTATCTTTACCCTTATGGAAATAACAAGCTTTTTGATGCAGAAATCGAAGCTGCAAAATTGATAGGTGTAAGGTTTCATCCTACAAGAGGAAGTATGTCGCTTAGTAGAAAAAACGGAGGTCTTCCTCCAGATAGTGTTGTTCAAACTGACGATGAAATATTGCAAGAAAGTGTTAGAGTTATAGAAAAATATCATGATCCAAGCAAATATTCTATGCTTAGAGTTGCGCTTGCGCCTTGTTCGCCGTTTTCGGTGACACCATACTTGATGAAAGAGACTGTAAAAATTGCTGATAAATATGATGTTTTACTTCATACACACCTTGCTGAAACAAGAGATGAAGAAGAATATTGTCTTGAAAAATTTGGGAAAAGGCCCGTAGATTATATGGAGGAACTTGGTTGGCTTAACAATAAAGTGTGGTTTGCTCACATGGTTTGGTTGAGTAAAGAAGATATGGAAAAACTTTCAAAAAATGATGTTGGAATGGCACATTGTCCTTCTTCAAATATGAGGTTAGGCTCTGGAATTGCTCCAGTAACTGAGTTAAAGAATAAAATCAGAATAGGAATTGCTGTGGATGGTAGTGCAAGTAATGATACAAATAACATGATAATGGAAGCAAGAAATGCACTATTACTCCAGAGAGCAAAATATGGAGCCAATGCTTTAACTGTTAGGGAAGTTTTAAGAATGGCAACAATAGGTGGAGCAAGTGTTTTAAAAATGGATGATTATATTGGAAAAATAGCACCAGAAATGGCCGCAGATTTTATAGGTTTTAAGTTAGATAAGGTTGAATTTGCTGGAGGTTTACATAATCCAATAAATTCTATATTGCTTTGTGACCCAAAACAGGTTGATTTATCTGTAATTAATGGAGAAATGAAAATATTTAATGGTGAATTTACGAGCTTTGAGATTTCTGACTTTTTAGAAAAACATAATATGATCTCAAAAAAATTGTTGAAAAAGGCAGGAATTTTATTAGAAATTTAATTGTAATATAAATGTATACTTTTGTTATTAAATTAGAAACGAGCAGCAAGGCTTGTGAATAAAAGTTTAAAAGCTGCTCGTTTTTTTTTTATTTTAATTTTGAAAAAGAATATTTAAATGTTATAGTAGATAATGAGTTATTTTAGCGGAGCGGAGCGAGAAAAGTGAGAAAATATGAAGATAAGCATATTCCAGTAATGCCTAAAGAAGTTATTGAACATCTTATTTGGAAAAAAGATGGAATATATGTTGACTGTACAGTTGGTGAAGGTGGTCATACTTCCCTTATGGCCTCAGTTTCGCCTAATATTTTTGTTATTGGTTTAGATATTGATTCTGAAGTGTTGACCATTGCAGAAAAAAATCTTTCCAGCTTTAGTAATGTTAAACTCTTCAAGTCTTCCTATGTTGACCTTCCTGTTGTTTTAAAAGCCCTTAATATTGAAAAGGTTTCTGGAATCTTGATTGACCTAGGTATATCAACTTATCAGCTGAAAGCTGAAGGTAGAGGTTTTACGTTTAATAGGGATGAGCCTCTTGATATGCGTATGAATTTAGAACAGAAAAAAACAGCATATGATGTTGTAAATTTTTATTCTGAAAAAGAACTTGCAGATATTATTTTTAAGTATGGTGAAGAAAGATTTTCTAGAAGAATTGCAAGAAGTATTGTAAATAGTAGACCAATTAATTCTACTTTAGAATTAGTTGAAGCAATAAGAAAAGCTTTACCACCTCAGGAAATAAGGAAAAGAAAAAGACATTTTGCCACAAAAACTTTTCAAGCGATTCGAATTGAAGTAAACGGTGAACTAAGTAACATTGAAAATTTTTTAAATAACGTTCCTGATTTGTTAGAAATTGGGGGTAGACTTGCAGTTATTTCATTTCATTCACTTGAGGATAGACTTGTAAAACATTTTATTAAAAATTCAAACAAATTAAGGCAAATAGTTGGTCCAATAATACCTAGTAAAGAAGAAATTGATGAGAATCCAAGAGCAAGAAGTGCAAAATTAAGAATAGCGGAGCGAATTTAGGGGGAGGGATTTTTATGGCAATTAGTGTTCAAGCGAAGCGGAGCAGAGTAGAAAAGTTATCAAAGTTATCCGTATTAGAACTTTTAAAAAAGTTTTTTCTAGTAGCTATCCCAGCATTGCTTATTTTTACGATAGTTTATGTTGTTGTTCATTTTTCCACCCTTAATGTGGAAATCCAAACACAAAAAGAAGCATATCAGAGAGAATTAGTTGAGTTAAACACTAAATTAATTAACCTCAATAAATCGATTGAATCACTTACAATTGGACTTGAAAACATAAGATAATTATATGAAAAATCCGCGAGTAATATTCTTGTATTTTATATTTGTTATTTTAATTTTTGTTGAGATAGTTAAACTTTTTGAGATTAATAAGATTGAAGAAAACACTATAGTTTATGAAAAAATACCTTCATTGAGAGGTAAAATTTATGATTGTAATAACCAACTTCTTGCAACTAGTCTTCCGTTCTATGTTGCATATTTTGATGTTGATTTTTTTAAAAGACTGTATAATCCTTCTTATGATTTAGATATAAAGCTTCTTGAAAGTCGATTTAATGTTAAAATAGACTTTAATAAAAGATTTGTTAAATTAGGAGAATCTTTTGATATAAATGTATTGAAACAAAAAATACCTGTTGAATTAAGAAAGTTTGTTAATATTAGTATAAATGAAAAAAGACTGCGATTGGAAAATTTTGGGTTAGAACAGATAATAGGAATAGTCAGAGACGGCAACGGTGTAAATGGTGTAGAAAAGTCTTTTAATGAGAAATTATCAAAGAAGCAAGATGGTGAGATTAATTTAAAAGTTTCAGGTGGTGTTACAAAAGAAGCATCAATAATTCAATATATTCCACCAATTAATGGTGAAACTCTTGTTTTATCAATAGACACGAATATACAAAAAATATTGTATGAGTTAGCATTTGATTCAAAAATTAATTATCATGCAGAGAATGTAGGAATAATTTTAATGGAAACAAAGACTGGTAAAATAAGAGCTTTAGTAACGACAAATAATTGGCCTGATTATTTTATGGGATACATTGAACCAGGTTCAGCAATGAAACCAATGTTTTATTCAGCTGCACTAGATCTTGGTGTTATTACTGAGGATTCAACATTTGTTTGCAAAGGTTATATTTATCCAGATAGTGAGTTAGATATAAAGATTAATGATATCCACCCTCATGGTTTGATAGATTTGAAAGAAGCAATTTTAGAGTCATGTAATGTTGTCGCAGTTTCAACTTCTAAAAAAATAATCGAAGAATACAATTATGAAACTTTATATAATATTTTTAAAACTTTTGGTTTTGGTGAACAAACTGGTATTGAGCTACCGAATGAAATTGAGGGAGTTTTAAATTCTCCAGATAAATGGTCAAAAATTGAATGGGCATATTTACCAATAGGATATTCAATTGGAGTAACTCCATTACAATTAATAACAGCATTTAATAGTATTTTTAATGATGGTATATTAATAAAACCAACATTAATTGAAAATGGTATTCCTAAAAAATACAGAGTAATGTCTACTAATACAGCTAATAAGATGAAAAATTTTTTGAAAGAAGTTGTAGAAAATGGTACAGGAATTTTTGCAAAAATTCCTGGAATGGATATTTATGGTAAGACCGGTACAAGCGAAATTCCAGGTAAAGAAGGGAGTTATATTATGACATTTGAGGGTAATTTTTCTTTAAATAACATAGATTATACTGCTTTAGTTTGGGTTACAAATCCTGAGGGATATTCACTTTCAAGTTATGTGGCAGCTCCAATATTTAAACAAGTAGTTTTAAAATTAAAGAAATATTATTCAAAAGATAATAGAATGATTTATGTAACACCTGGTTTGGTTCCTAATATTGTAGGATGGAATATTAGGCAAGTATTTGCTTTAGAAAAATATTTTAAAATAAAAATTGTTGGAAAAGGGTTGTATGTAAAAAAACAGTTTCCAGAGCCAGGAAGTTTTAATGAAGAAATAGTTGTTTATTTAGGTGAGTGAATATTCAAAAAAATGCAATATAAGGAAACTTATATTGCATGGTAAAGAAGGAGTGAGAAATTGGTAGTAAAATCTAGATTTGTTATCGTTCCAATGCCAGTTATGCAATTTGTAATGAAAGCAAGGCCAGCAAATGCTGGTAGAGCGTATTTATATCTTTATTCTATGTCGATTGCAGTTGGTAAAAAGGTGACTCCATGGATTTCATATAGAGATTTAGCAGATTATTTCGGTGTTAAATATGGAACTATTGAGCTTTCGATGAGGCTTTTGCAAAGATTAAATGCAATTGTACCAATTGCCAGAAAAAATAAGAAAGGATATGGTCAAAAATATATTGTAAATGTTCCTGAATATGTTAATGGTGAATTTATTTTTGTTGATTTAGAGGAATCATCAATATTTGATGATTTAGTACTGGATGAAAATTCAAAAACATTTGTATCTGTTATAAAAAGGTTTAAATCAAGAAAGGAAAAAGCTATGAAGGATCAATTAAAACTGTTTGATGATTGAATAATTTTGTCAACAAGAAAAACTGCCAAGCAATCGCTTGGCTTTTTTGTTTTTATAAAGTAGTTTGTGTAGATATATTTATATGTAAGATTAAATATAAAAAATATTATCACATATATTTGTTCAACAATATTTTATATCATCCAAAAAATATAGTATAATATATAAAAATAAAAGCAGGAGGCTAAAAAATGGCAATACTGTTATACTTATTTCTCTTTTTTGCAGGAATTTCAGCAGGTTTTATAAATGTTCTTGCTGGTGGTGGATCAATGCTTACACTACCTGTATTAACACTGCTTGGACTTGATATTTCTGTAGCAAATGGTACTAACAGGGTAGGTATTTTACTTCAAAACATAATTGCAACAAAAAATTTTAAAAAACATAGACTTTTTACGTTAAAAGAGGGATTTTCAATTGCTTTGCCTGCAACTATTGGTGCAATCTTTGGTACTTTTACTGTCTTAAATTTAAACAAAGAACTTCTTGAAAAGATTATTGGTACTATTTTTTTGTTTATGAGCTTTTTTATATTGTATAAACCAAAACTATGGGAAGAGGGAAAAAAAGTGAAAAGAAATTATCTAATCACTTTTATAGTATTTTTTGCAATAGGATTTTATGGCGGCTTTATTCAAGCTGGTGTAGGATTTTTTCTAATTCTAGGATTAGTATTGGTTGAAGGAAATAATATTATTAAAACTAATGCTTTAAAAGTATTTGTTGTTTTAAATTATACTGTATTTTCATTTCTTATTTTTTTATTAAATGGGAAAGTTGATATATTAAAAGGTCTTGTTCTTGCAGCAGGAACAATGATAGGTGCTAATTTAGGCACAAAAACAGCACTAAAAACAGGTGCCAAATTTGTTAGAATATTTGTGTTTTTGATGATTGTAATCTCAGCAATAAAATATATATTATAACTTTTTATTCAATGTGTTTTTGAAAAAATGTAAGCTTTTTCTTGCAATTACTCTTCTAAAAAAGTAGGATGATTTATGACCAGAAGGTATTGTAACTTTTCTAGCATTTTGTAATTTATTGTATAGATTATTTGATGCATTTTTAGGCATTATCTTGTCAAACATCCCTTTAAAAAATAAAACTGGCTGGTCTACAAATTTAGCGTATGATATTGGATCGTAGTGAAAGCATCCAGGCTTTAAAGAAAAAATTTCATTTATATTTTTTAATTCATTTAATTTGTTGAAACTTTCTTCTCTTAATTTTACACATTTGGTTTCATCTTTACATCCCCATTCATTGCTATACTTTTTGTATCCTTCTCTTACTGGTTCTAAATATGGCGAGTACCAATTTATCCATCGCCAATCAGCACCTGTAAAACTTAAGACACCAGCTTTTATTCTTTTATCTAAAGCCATACTTATAGTAGCTATCATTCCACCAAAGCTAAAGCCCATTATACCAATAGGTAATTTATTTTCTATCTCTTCAATTAAATCAATTGTTCTTCTAACATCCTTAACTGCTTGGTGGAATCTTACAACACAATGAGCTGGTGAATGATGATAAAACGGTTCGCCGCCTTCCCAATCAGTTTTGGCCCTCTTTTGATGGTATGGATGAATTAAAAAGTATGTTTCAAGTCCCATTTTTGAAAACTTTTCAGCAAACCACATTAAATATGGTATATGACCATTTCCAATGCCATGTAAAAATATTAATCTTCCCAATGGATTTTCTGAATTATATTTGTACACATAGATTTTTTTTGATTCAGGAATGTCTGGCTCATATACTGTATCAAATTTTAGTAGAGAATAGTTTTCATATTTTTCAATTTCAAGATTAAATGGAATTGTTTTATCGTATTCGTATATCATTTAATTCCCCCTTTAAAGCTATTTCTAGTAAAATAATATACCTAAATGTAAAATTTAGCAATTATGAATCTTGAAAAATTTAAGATTTGTGTTATATATAAATGGTAAAATAAATTAGTGGAAAATTAGAAAATTATGAAATTGTGGAGGAATAATTATGCATTATATTACAGCAATAATGTCTGCTTTTTCATCATCAGTAACTTCTATTTTTGGTAAGTTATCATTAAATGTAGGAGCATCTGCGCTTCAGATATTGTTTTTAAGATTCTTTTTTTCACTCATTATTTCAGGACTGTTTTTTGTTTTATTAAAAAAGAAAATTAACATTAAATATTTACTGTTTTTTGGGATTTTTGGAATCGTTAATTATGGAATTGCAGCTTATCTTTTCTTTTATGGGTTAAGATTTCTGAATCCGGCATATGCCACAGTTTTGTTTTTCTCAAATCCAATATTTGTATTAATATTTCAGAAACTAATATATAAAGGTAATTTCAGTGTATTTAATTTATTCGCTGTAGTTTTATCTTTTACTGGGATAATATTATCAAATTTAGCAGAAAAAAGTATAGGTGGATCCGAAAATTTAGTATTTGGAAGCTTATTAGTTATCCTTGCAGCAATTTTTAACGCATTGTTTATTACATTAGTTGGGGATAAAATAAAAAAACTACAATTAAGTCCATTTGAAAGCAGTTTTTATACATTTTTGGGAGTAACAATTTTGTATTTTATAATCTTATTTGCAAATAAAGAATTGTATTCTTTAAAACCAGATTATTACATTTACGGCTTACTACTTGCAGTATTTTCTACATTGATTCCTTTAACTCTAAATTATTTTTCATTAAGAAAAATTAATTCTACAACTTTATCTTTAATAATGCCACTTGAAATTGTTTTTGCAAGTATTTTATCATTTATATTTTTTGATGAAATGTTCAATATTTTAAAGGTTTTAGGTTTTTCATTTGTTGTTGTAGCTCCAATTTTAGAAAGAGTTAAGATAAAAAAGTGAGAATATATAGATTATTAACAAAGTAAAACCTCGCCATTTTTGGCGAGGTTTTTTAGTTAAAGAGGGGATAAACTATTATCTTTGTCTACAAGGTCTGTTTTCGTATCCACCTTGCCTTTGATTGCCTCTTTTTGACCTACCATTTTGAGTTGGTCTACCTACGTTATTTCTTTCACTCACATTACCTCTTTGGTTATTGCCTCTTTTTGCATATGTTGGAAATCCATTCTCTCTAACTACAAATTCATTTCCATCAATTACTGCCTTTTCTAAAACAACAAATGTTTCATCTTGAAGTGTAACTAACTTTCCAGAAACTTCGATAGTTTTACCAGTTTCTAAATAATCTTTGAAAAGCCAAATAGGTCCAGAATGAACTTTGTATTCCTCACCATCAGCATCAATTAGAATTTCAGAGCCTTGACCAGGTACTAAGTTAATTTTTTTAATAACACCAGAGAAAGTTATGTCTGAAATCTTAGCATCTTTTGGTAGATTTTGAAAGAGTGGGATAGAAGAATTCTGTGGTACGTTGTTTGGTTGATTAGAATTACTCCAAGGCCCATATGCAAAGATACTTGCTGATAAAACAAGTAATGATAATAAGATAACACTAAACTTTTTAAACATAATAACACCTCCAAATGATTTGATTGACGTTATTAATGATACTATTAAATACTTAATAAGTACTTAAAGTTAGCTTAGAAGTTGCTTAGAGATTTAAAATGAGATAGGTAGATATATATAAATAGAGTAATAAATAGGGGAATACGCAAATAAAGCCAATTATTTGATGAATATATACATATATATTTGTTCAACGATTTTTAATATCATCCAGAAAACAAAACATTAAAACAGCAAAAACTAATTTATTGACTTATAATAAATTAATTTGCTATAATTTAATTAACTAATAATATCAAGGGGGCGGGTTATGAAAAGGGGAGAAATTGTTGGAGCTACAACCTTATTAGGGTTAGGAATTGGATTTTTTACTAAATCATCTTCTCATTTTGTTGGTTCATTATTAATTGGAATTGGTGTCGGACTTTTAATCGACTATATTACTTTTGTTGTTTCTGAAAGGAAAAAGAAATCTTCCTCCTAATTAGGAGGAATTTTTTTAATTTAATGCATTTGATATAATTAACGTACGGGGATAAGGGGGATTAAAAGAATGAAAAAGATCATTTTTATATTATTTGTTATTATTACAACAACCTTTTTTTCAATTCAGTTCGAGATTAAATTACCTATCTTTGATAAAAATAATGGGGTTTATCAAATTTATACATTTGAACATCAAAATAAACTTGAAGTTACTGTAGTTTTCTGGGATGAAGATCATCCTAATCCATTTATTGATTTTATCTATGATATATATCGTTTTTTTAAATGGGGAAGATTTTATGATATTGAAACATTCTTTATTTTAGATGATAAAGTAATTTTTGAAGATGATTATTGCAATTCTCAATCATATTTTCAGACAGAAAAATTGCATAATTACAAAGAATTATCAACTAATACCTTTGAAAAAGATGGAGAAAAATTGGTAATATACGTTTCTACCTGGAATCATATGTTTTCAAATAAACCTCTTCCTAATACAAGCTATATAACTTATTATCCCACTGTTCTTGTTGGAACTAGAAGTGATGTTGAACAATTTTTTAGTTGGCATAAAAATAAAAAACTTATTACTACGTTTTCTTTTTCTTTAATAGTTGTTATTTTTGCTATTTTAACAATTTTTATTAAGAAAATGCCAAAAAGTAAGGTCATTTTTAAAGTGCTAACAACGTTTACAATATTTCTTATTGCACTATTGAACTCCTCAGGTTCTGAATTCTTAATTGTCACTGGGCTGCTTTTTGGAATGATAGGAGACTTTCTTTTAGAATTTGAAGATAAATTCTTACACGGAATGTTTTCATTTCTAATTGGTCATATCTTTTATTCACTATCCTTTTTAATAAAATTTGGTGTTCCAAGTATTTTAGTATTTTTTATAATACTTCCTATTTTGTTAATTCTCAATTTTGTTATTTTATTTAAAAAAGCTGAAAACTTTAAACTCCCAATTTTAGTCTATACAGTTGCCATTGGCATAATGTTTTCCTTTACATTTGCCCCTGCATTTAAAGACATATATTATTTAAGATGTATGTTGCCACTAGCAGGTGGATTATTTGTTTTCTCCGATTTTTTAATTGCTATTGAAAAGTTTGTAAGAAAAATAAAATATTCTGAGATAATTATATTAGGTACGTATTTTTTAGCTCAGCTTATAATAGCTCTATCTACTATCTTTTAAAATGAATAAATTGGAAGAATTCTTGTGTGTGATACTATGGTTGCATTGCAAAATGCAACAGTTGATGGTTCAATAATTTTTGAAAAAAATAGTTATAGAGAATCAAATGAACCTCATATAGGCGTTTATGTATAAAAAGAAAAAACATATGGAAAAACTTAGAGATAAACTAGAAAATGAAATCCCAAATACTGAAAGGAATGAAAAATTACTAATAAAAGTTTGGGATATAGCAGATATTTTAGTTAATAAATTTTTACTTTAAGGGAGGAATAACATGCAAATAGGAAATTATGTTTGCAAAGAAATAAATGGACTTTTTCTTTGTAGATCAAGCCTTTTATGTCAGTTTAATAAATTATTTCATATAGTTACAACACGAAAAGTAAATAAAAATCAATTTAATATTGATGAGCTTGACATGTCTTTTAATAATGAAAATTTTAAAGATCATTATATTTTACTTTCAGACAATTTAGGACTAGATTTAAACAAATTTATCTTCACAAATCAAGTTCATGAAAACAAAGTTGAATATGTAACTAGTAAAAACTTAAAAGGTGAATTTTATGAAAATGTAATTAGTAAAACAGATGGGCTCATTACTGATGAAAAGGGAATATTTTTAGTTACCAAATATGCAGATTGTATGCCAATAATTGCATATGATCCTATTAAAAATGTTGTAGGTGTTGCCCATTCAGGATGGCGTGGGACATTGATTGATATGCCGAAATATCTTATTATTAAGATGATGAATGAATTCGGCAGCAATCCAGAAAATATTTTTGTAAGTATAGGACCATCTATTGGACCAGAAAGCTTTGAAGTAGGCAAAGATGTAGCAGAAAGTTTTGCAAAAAAGTTTGGTGATATGTTTATCATGGAAAGTAACGATAAATATTTTGTCAATTTATGGAAAATAGCAGAAAATCAAATATATGAAATGGGAGTTAGAAATATAGAAATATCACTAATTGATACTTATAGAAATACAGATTATTTTTATTCCTATAGGAAAGAGAAGACAAAAAAAAGATTTGCTGTGATTGTTGGATTGATACCTTAATATTGAGAAATTACTTATTACACTAAATAAAAAAAGAGTAATTTGTTTATTTTTAATAATAAGAATTCCTTTATTTTTAGGAATATTCTCAAAAATTACATCATTACACAAATATTTGTATTTAAGAAAGAGTACATTCTAATAACAGCACTTTATTTTAAATTTAATATTTGCTGTATATTTTTTATCAAGTTCTTTGATTACTTTTTAAATACTAGTTCTCGTTGTATAGTGTATTTTGACGACCAATTAATGAACCATTTTTATCAATCTTTTTAATTATTTTTTCAAATTCTTCATCACTTTTAGCTTTGTAGTAATATCCATTATTACTTGAAAGCTTATACCCTGGAGCAGGTATATGTAAAGTTTTGCAATCACCACATGTAAATATTCTTGGAACTTTTTTAATTCCATCGTTTGTTTCAAAAGGATAATCATTTGGAAAAACTGTTTTCATCATTAATTTTCCACATTCTGGGCAAATATATGAAGATAGATAGAAATTTTGTGTGTAAAAATTCCAAACAGGCATTATATCATCTGGGATAAAACCAAAAAAAGGGACAGCTATTTCGTATTTAAATATCGTTTTTTTAAAAACCATAATAACCCCCTTAAAATTAAATTTTTATTTGATCATAAATATTATAAACACTTTGTTGCTAATTAACCTTTAAAAATTTGTTAAATTTAATTTTGGAATATCTCTAAAATTTCTCTAATCATTTCGTGATCTTTCAATGTAAATTTTAATTCTACTCTTCGACTTTTTGTATAATTTATTTTTCCATTCTCTATAATCGGATTGTTATATCCTTTTCCAGAAACTACTAATTTTTTGAAAAACAACTCCTGATAGGGTATTTCATCTAAATTTTCTCTTAAATATTTAAAGACTTCAAAGGCTCTTTTCATTGAAAGATCTATGTTATATTCATAAGTTCCAGTAGGATCAGAATTTCCTTCTAAATAAAATTCTGCAATATATGTTTCGTATTCAGGTTTAAGTATAACATTTAAATATGTTTTAATAACCTTTAATAAAATATTTTTACCCTTGGTTGACAGAGTGTAGTCATTATAGTTAAACAAGATATCATTATTAATTATTATTGCACCAGAATTTGGATCAACTTGAATTTCCAAATCTAAATCTTTAAAAGTATTCACTAATTCTTCAACAATTTTTGCTTTTATACCAATTATTTCTTTCAATCTTGTTTCTTTGTTTTGTATCGCATAAGTATATTGAAGCAATGTCAGCGATAATAGTAATACAAATATTAAAAGCAAAGCAGAAAATAAATCTGAGTATGAAATCCAAGGGTTAAATTTCCTATTCATTTTTTCTCTCCTCTTCATCATTAATATTGTTACTAATTTTATAATAGTCTTCCAATAATTGAACCAAAGAATTTTTAAAATCTTTTATTGCAAACTCTATATCATTTCTAATATTGTTTAAAGAATAATTAAAATACTCTAATGACTTTTCAAAATCATCAATTGTATTATTTAAGTAAACAGAAATCTCCTTAAATTTTGAGAAAAATTCTATAGTAAAATTTTCCATTTCTTCAAAAGCATTTTTGTATTTTAAAGACATTTGGTTTGGAATCTGTTGAGTAACTCTATTAATACTCGAAATAAATTCATTAAAGTTAGAATTAAATTCGTCCGTGAATCTTTTAAAATTATTAATCACTTCTAAAACATTCTCATTTAGGCTATTTAGGTCAGCTTTATTTTCAATAATACTCTGGATTAGCGTCTCCACTTTTTCTAACTTATCAACAGTATTCTTTTGTTTTTCGAAAATTTCATTAAAAGTTTCCCTACTTTTTTCAATAATTAATGAAAAGTCTTTAAGAAGTTCTTTTTCATTTTGAATAACTTTTTCCCTTTTTTCAATAAGTTCACTCTGCTGTTTAATAGAATCAAATTGTTTATATAATTCTTCTGAAATATTATGAACAATATTACTAAATCTATTTATGTTTTGCTCAAAAGTGTTATTTAAAGTTTCATTAAGCTGATTAAAACTACTAGAATATTGTTCAACTGTTTGATTTGCTTTTTCTGAGATAGTTTCAAATGGTTTGGCAAGTAATTCTTTAATATCATTTCTTATTCCTATAATTTCATCTAATAATTTTTCCTTATTTGTTTTAGTAATTTTTGACAAATCATTTACTACCGGCTTGTTTATTATTTGTGCCGCAATTGAAAAAATTACACCAATAATTGATGAAAAAAAAGCAGTTCCCATTGATGAAAGTAAAGAATTAATACTATTCTTTAATGAATTTTCATTTTCAAAATCCAGATTGATAATACCTATGATAATGCCGATAAAAGTTCCTAATATTCCTAAAGTAATAAAGAAATTAGGCCAAAAGTTTGTAAAAGAAATAATCTCTTCTTCAGTTAGTTCATTATCCTCTCGATTCAAAGAATTCTGCAATGAACCTTTTTTAAAAAGATAGTATGCAAAAAATAAAAATTCAATTAATATGTAAATAACAGTAAATGGATTTAATAAAACAGTAAAAAATCCTTTTAAAAAGCTAAGAAACATAAAGATCACACCTCCTGTTAACAATTATACCAAAATATAAAATAGTTTTTTATTTTTATAAACATTTCATTGAGTTCATTTTAAGTGCAAATGTTATATAATATAATTGAGGTGGTAAAAATAGAAAATAAAAATAACTTAATTTCTAACAAAAATGATTTTTTTTCAATCGAATTTATAAATAAATTACTAGATAAAAAATTTATAACTAAGAGTTATAAATACTTTTGGTTTTATGCTTTGTTTGAAGAAATTATTGAGGGAAATACCACAATAAAATTTAGAACTTTATCTATAAGAATGATTGCAAATGCTTGGTTAATTTTTAAAACAATTCTTGTAAAAGAAAAAAACAGGGATTTGTTCAATGAAATTGTTGGTTATTTAGATAATAACTATAATATCCCAACTAAAATTTCTAAAAATGAATTAATAAAGAAACTTGATGAAATCTATTATCAAGATAATACATTAAAAAATTTAAGTGAAAGATTACTGTTATATGTTCCTTATAGATTTTTAAGTCCATTTTTTTCAGAAACAAGAGGAATCAATGATACTTTGAAAAATGAGGAAATCGAAAAGTTATCTAAAAAGTCTTTGAATGTTTTGTATAAAATTGATTCTAAATATGAAGTTATTTATATAAACAAAGCATGGTTTGAATTCATAAATAAAAATAAGAATTTTATTTCTAAACTAATATACCAAAAATTAAGCGAGTATTATAATTTTAATTATAGTATGCTTACTACAGAAGATTTTGAAAAAATATTAAATGAGCAATTATTTCAAAACAGCAAAAATAGTTTAGAAAACAATTATTATGATTTAACAATTGAGCCAAAAAATTTGAGGAATTTTATGAAAGAATTTAATGACTTTTACAGTAAATTCAAATCAAGAGTTGAAAAATCAAAATATGACAAACTAAAAGAAATGTTTTTAAAAGATAGTATTGACACTTTGATAGAAAAAATCCCTAAGAATTATTACAAAACCATTTTAAAACTATATAAAAATGAAAATGATTTGAGAACAAAGATTCTAGAATTTATTAGTAATCAAAAATTTGAATTTAAAGAAATTATTGAAGATGAATTTCAAAATTCCTTTTTTACAGATAATGATTTTAAAAATCTTCTTATAAGTTTATATGATGATTTAAAACAAATGTACGAAAATGATCCTATTAAAAAATTGATATATTACATCAAAAACGCAAATGATTCAAACGATATTTCAAAGTATATGATGATAAAAAATAAAAAACTAAAAAATTTTGTAGAAAAAACTTTCAAAGCTTATAAATATCCTTCAAATAGTGAGTTGATAAAAAGTTATGTAAAGTTCTTGGAAGATTTTAATTATTATAAATATTATAAGAAATTAATTTTAGAAATTTTCGAAAGACATGTATTGGAAGTTGATGATTTTAATCTAAGATTTTTAGAATTAATTTTCAAACTAAATGGTTGGGAAACCTACAATTTTAGCGATACAGAATATGTATCTTCACTTTTAACAAAATTAGGTTTACCGTTACACGTGATTAATAAGATAAAAAAATATATTTTAAAAGAACACATTGAAGATTTTTTTAAAAAAGATAATGAAAGATTGGAATTTTGGAGAAACTATACAAACAAAATGATTAATGTAAAAATGAAAAACTACAATAATACCAAAGCCATTATTATGTATTTTTATAAATATGACATTGTAGAATTTGAAGATGTTGGAAATGCCCTTTACATATACAAAAAAGGAATAGTTGATGGATTATATGATTTAAAAAACAGAAATAAATGCTATGAAAGACTACCTCATAGTGGTAAAATTTGGAAAACGAAATTTTATCATAGATTAAAGGAGCTAGGTATATGAAGTATGTTATTCATAAAGATTTTATTGAGATAAAGTTAGGAATAGGAGATAGAAGATTAAAAAAATTCTACTATGTGTTTTTTAATACAAGAAACAATAAGTTTAATTTAACATATGATTTTCTGAATATGCTTTATCAAGAAGATCCTACAATTTTAGAAAAACTGGGCTTTAAAACCGACTATGAAAATTTAACAGTTAAACTTCGATTCGTTAATAAAATAGACTCTTCAACTATTAAATTTAAATATAATGAAGAAATTGATTTAGTCATCAATGAAAGATTTTTAGTAAATTCTAATAAAGGGGTTATTTTATTTTTAAATTCCGAAGTTTATGATGCTTTTTCATTTATTCTTTATAATAATTCGAAAATTGTTGAAAAAATAAATAAACTAAATCAATTGAAGAAAAAATACAATATCTCGTATATAGCACCTAAGAAAATTGAAATTATTAATAAATATAATTTAAAAGTTAATGAGGAATCTGATGGAGAAGTTATAGATTATACAATATTTGGCATTCCAAAAAAAGAAAGTTTTGTATTAAGTGGTTCACTTGTTACAAACAAAAAGGTCTACTACATAGATGAAAGCACAAAAAAAGATTTATTAATCTTAGAAAAATATAGAGATCCAAAAAGTAAAAAGATAATTATAAATGAAAATAATATTGAGAAGTTTCATGAAGATTATTTACATTCTTTTTCAGACGAATTTATTGAAAAACTTTCTGATAGAATAAAATTCCTTACTTTTCAACCTTCTAACATTCTCATACGTAAAAATGTTTCACCAATATCTAAGGAAGAACTATTTAATTATAATATAATTCATTTTCATGATTTACTTAATGGAGGAGTTGAAAATCTAGAATTAACTCCTGAATTAAAAGAAAAAATAGAAAATGCTAAGAAAGAAAATAAAAATTTTGTATTTTATAAAGGTTCCTGGATTAGGCTAGATACAATCCCAGAAGAAGTAGTTGAAGAAATAAAAACAAAAAGTTTTGAGCCACATAAGGAGCCCAAAAGCAAGCTTTTCGATTTAGAAATAAAAGAGAATATTGAGAAATTAGAATATTCAAAGTTTAAAAAAGAAGAAAAAAAGCAAACACAGGAAGAAAAATTAGATTTGAAGTATTTTGAAGGAAAGTTAAAAAAATTTCAAGAGATTGGCGTTAAAAAAGTTATTTCCGCTTATCTAGAGGGCTTTAGAGGTTTTTTACTTGCCGATGATATGGGATTGGGTAAAACAGCTCAAGCAATTGCTTTTATGACATGGCTTTTGGAAGAAAAAAAGTTGTTTCCAGTAATGATTATTGCACCAAATTCTCTTCTTGAAAATTGGAGAAAAGAATTGGAAAGGTTTAGTCCAGAGATTTATAAACATGTTAACACGGAAGATTTGGTTCTTATTAATTACGAAAAGTTGTTAAGAAATGAAAAACTATTAATTAGAGATTGGAATTTGATTATAACTGACGAAGCTCAAAGATATAAGAATTATCGTTCTAAGACTACTAGAATAATTAAAGGTTATAAATTTAAGTTCCATTTAGCTTTGACAGGTACACCAGTAGAAAACAGTATAGATGAACTTTGGAATATAATCGATGCAATAACTCCTGGATTGCTAGGAAAATTGAAAGATTTTAACAATAAGTATAATGTCATTAATTCAGATCCAACCTCAGAAGAGGCTCAAGAAAAGTCATTAGAAATATTGAATAGTATTGATCCTGTGTTTTTAAGAAGAAACAAAGAAGATAAAGAAGTTGAAATTAATTTTCCGAAAAAAGAAGAGTTTTTTATTGAAAGTTATTTAACTCAAACTCAAGAGGACAAATATCTTGATACTTATTTAAAATATAAGAAGAAAAATGCTAATAAAAAAGATTTTTTAGGATTGGCTATAAAATTACTCCAAGTATGTGATTTTGGTGCAGATTATTTTGATGAAAATTTCTACAAACATTCTGGGAAATTGAATAAATTAAAAGATTTAATGATCGAGATTAAAAATAAAAAAGAAAAAGCTTTAATTTTTACAAAATTTATAATGACTCAACAAATAATTAAAGCTTTTTTGAGTAAAGAGTTAGGCATAGAAAGTGAAATTTTGAACGGGACTCTTCCAGTTGAAACTAGAAATTATATTGTTAAACAGTTCAACGATGGAAAGATTGACGTTCTAATTATTAATCCACGAGTTGGTGGAGTAGGTTTAAATCTTGTAGCTGCTAATCATGTAATCCACTATACACCAGAATGGAATCCTGCAGTTACTTCGCAAGCAACTGATAGAGCTTATCGTATTGGGCAAGATAAAGATGTATATGTCTATTATTTCTTTTCTAAGTTTAGGAATAATCATAACAAAACAATAGAAGAATATTTTATGAAATTACTTGAAAGAAAAAAACAAATTAAGAATATTTTACTTGATAATATAATAACTAACAAAGAATTTGAAAATTTGAAGAAGGAATTTTTTGAATAATTCTTGAAGCTGGAGTGTTGAGCTCTTTAAATTTATCTGATTTTTACTATGGACGCGTTCTTTCTATGTTAATTAATAAAGGACTAAATCCGATTTTGATAGAAAACAGCGATGAAAGAAGAATATAAGGATAACATTAAAATTTCTAATTTGCCTCAAAGTAAGTTTGGAAATTTTAACAAAAGATTTATAATATGAGGAAAAATTCGAAATTTTAAAGGAATATGATTTGCCTAATGAATTTTGGAATATGGATTATTATACTTTTTTAGTTGAAAGAAGAAACCTAATGGCTAAAGGATAAAAAAATATTTTGAAAGTCTTTCATGAATCAATAAAAAATGGAGAACTTTTAAAATGAGTAGAACAAGCTTAATTGAGAAAATTATAAGACGTGTGTTATTCCTCAGTTTAATCGTTACACTTGCCCATCTAATAGCTTTAATAATAGTTTTAAAGTTTATAACTCTTATAATTAACAATTATAACAAGCAGGAAAAAATCAACAAGTAAATAATAAATATTAAAACTTTTAAAAAGGGTGATCTATGAGCTTTAAAGATTTGATTTTGAAAAGAACTTATTCTTCTGAAGTTGATGACATTTTAAATGATTTTTACATACCAGTTTTAAAAGAATCAATAAGTTATTTTCGAATATCTGGGTTCTTTACTTCGGAATCATTAGCTATTGCTGCTAGAGGAATATTAGGTTTAATAAAAAATGAAGGAAAAATGAAATTAATTGTATCACCAAGATTGACTTTTGAAGATGTAGAAACTATTAAAGAGGCAAATCAGGATCCTTCAAAATATATAAATTCTATTCTTGAAAAAAATATAGAACTTCTGGAAAACGAATTTGTTAGAGATCATTTATTTGCTTTAGGCTGGATGATAGCGAATAATAAGTTAGAAATAAAAATTGCACTATTGTATAGCCTAGAAGGTAATGTTATGTTATCAGAAGAAATAATTGATTCAGGTTTATTTCATCAAAAAATTGGAATATTTACTGACAAGGAAGGAAATATTATTTCATTTAGTGGCTCTATAAATGAAACATTATTAGGTTGGCAAAGAAATGTTGAGGAATTTAAGATATTTAGAAGTTGGATAGATGTTGAAAATGAATATGTAAAAGAAGATCTAAAAAAATTTGAAAAATATTGGAGTAATAATGCAACTAATTTAAAAGTTATTGAAATACCAGAGGCAATTAAACAAAAATTAGTCAAAATAGTTCCCAAAGATTTTGATATTAACTCTCTTGAAAAATGGTATAAAAAAGATAACGATAATAAATTAAAAAAGATAACTCTTTTTGAACACCAGAATGAAGCAATTAATAGCTGGAAATCTAATAATTTTAAGGGAATTATTTCAATGGCAACGGGTACTGGTAAAACTTATACAGCAATAGGAGCAATTGATAGAATTTTAAAGAATAATCAAAAACATTTTATTGTAATCTCTGTACCTTATTCTCATTTAATTGAGCAGTGGAATAATTCAATTAAAAAATTTGGCTTAGAAGTTAATTTTATAGTAAAGTGTTTTTCTGAAAACAGTAAATGGCATTCTGATCTTAAAAGATATGTAAGAAAGCTTTTACTGGGGCAAATTAAAAACTTATTGGTAATTTCTACACACGATACTTTAGTAAGTGGCAAAATGAAAGATATATTATTAAATATAAAAGCAGATATTAAAACAATTTTGGTTGCTGACGAAGTACATAGTATTGGTTCTTTAAATAGACGAGAGAATTTATCAAATATTTTTCGTTATAGGCTCGGACTTAGTGCCACACCTAAGAGAATGTACGATGACTTTGGGAATAGTTTTTTAAAAGAATATTTTGGTGAAATTGTATATGAATTTTCTCTTTGTGATGCTATTTATAAGATTAATCCTTTAACTTATAATACATTTTTGACTCCATATTATTATTATCCATATTTGTGTACATTAACTGAGAATGAAACAAAAAAGTATAATTACCTAACTTTAAAAATACTTAATTTAGTGAAAAATTCTTTAGATAATATTTTTGATGAAATTGATACTGATGAAAAATTAAAAATGCTTTTAATAAAGAGAAGTAAAATTATTAAAGCTGCAAGAAACAAGATAAAAGTTTTAGAAGATATAATTAGTGATATTGAAAAGAATCATGGAGAAATTAGTCATACAATAATTTTTACAGATGATAAGTTAATAAATGAAACTATTGATTTATTGAATTCAAAAAATATATATGCAGTCAAATTTACTCAAGAATTGTCTAATAAACAAAGGATTGATGTATTGGAAAATTTTGGGAAAGGGATTATTCAGGTACTTGTAGCGATGAAAATACTTGATGAAGGTGTTGATGTGCCAGAATCTAAAATTGCAATTATAATGTCAAGCAGTACAAATCCTAGAGAATTCATACAAAGAATTGGAAGAATTTTAAGGATTTCTGAAAATAAAAAGTATTCTTATATTTACGATATAATCACAAAACCAAAGTTTATAGAAGATGCGGTTCTAAACTTGGAAGACTCTTTGTTTAAAGCTGAAAAGGAAAGGGTAAAAATTATCGCAAAGTGTGCTTTAAACTACAAAGAGGTAATGGACAAAGTGAATGAAATATAAAGAAAAAGGGGGTGGGAACATGCTTAAATCTTCTGCACCAAAATTGTATGAAAGTCTAGAAAAAATGACATTTTCTAAATTTGGAGAAAAAGAAGGGGAAAAAGTATTTAATCTATTATGGGAAATTTTTTCGGAATATACTAATAGATCAGAAAGTGATGAAAATAAGTTTGTAGATTATGCTAAAAAATTAATTGATAATTACTTTGAAAATAGGGGATGATAGTTTTGAGAATTGAGAGTATAAAATTATCAAAATTCAAACAATTTAAAGATTTTAAAATTGAATTTTCTAAAGATAATAATCAAGATAATGACTTTCATGTAATTGTTGCAAAAATGGGTGTGGGAAAAAGTAATTTACTTGAATCTATTAATTGGTGTTTATATGGGAAAGAAATTTTTGGGAAAATAACAAAACCTACTGATCCTGATGTTTTAAATAATAATTGTTTAAATGATGACGGAGAACATATTGTAAGAGTTAATTTGAATTTATCAGATGGAAAAGAAAGTTATTTGATCTTAAGAGAATCAAAGTTTAAAGTAAATGACAAAAAAGCTATTTCTTTAAATGAAAGTCATCTTTCTTTTAGTAAAGAAATGGGAATAATCTTAAAAGATATAGATGCAAAAAAAGAGATTGAAAATCTTTTACCTGAAGATTTAAGAGATCAATTTTTCTTTAAAGGAGAAAGGTTGGATAATTATTTTGATGAAAATAAGGAGTAAAAATATCTTATGTGATTAAAAAGATGTCGGGACTTGATATTTTAGAAAGTTTTAAAGATACTTTAGAAAAAATTAAATCTAGATATTTGAAAGATATAAAAGTAAATGAAAATAATCTTAATAAAAAGAAAGATTTAGAAAA
This sequence comes from Thermosipho africanus Ob7, assembly GCF_003351105.1. Classification (NCBI taxonomy): domain Bacteria; kingdom Thermotogati; phylum Thermotogota; class Thermotogae; order Thermotogales; family Fervidobacteriaceae; genus Thermosipho; species Thermosipho africanus. The sequence goes on along the minus strand of NZ_NKRG01000005.1, from coordinate 140,416 downwards.
GAAGTTAGATCGTATAAAAGATAACAAAAAAGAAGCAGAAAAATTACTTCAATCTCAAATCTTAGATCTTGAAAAAACTAAGAAAAGGTTGGAAGATGTTAACCATGAATTAGAAAAATTAAAAGAATATGAAGTTTATAAAAAACAATTAGAAAGCATAAAAAATTTGATTCAAGAATTTGAAAATAAAAAACGTGAAATTTTAGAAAAGAAAGCACAAATTGTTTTTGAGTTAAGCACATTAATATTTGGCTGGTCAGCTATTGAGAAAGTTTATCATGAAAATAAAGACATTGAAGTTAATTATGATTATCTACCTACCGAAATCGTAAGAAATGCTTTAAATGAAAATAAATGTCCAATATGTGAAAAGAAATTAGACGAAAATCATAGGAAAGTTTTAGAAAAATATCTTTCACTTGATAAAGAATTTATTATTAGTGTAAAAGATTATAATGATTTAACTAAAAAGATTTTAGAATTGGAAAATGAAAGAAAGAATCTGAACAACCAATTAGGTGAAGTTTTAACAAAAATAGAAGAATACAACAATAAACTAAAAAGTGTGGAAAAAAACCTTTCAGAAATTCATGCTGAAAAACTTATTAAATTATATAATGAAAAAAAAGAACTTGAAAATCAAATTGAAATAATTAACCAAAAAATTGGAGAATTTAATAATCAAATTAAATTCTTTGAAAAAGAGGAAAAAGAAATAGAAAGTGAATTAAAAAACTTAGCTATTGGTGATTCCAATAGAATTTTTGAAAAAATAAAATTTGTTGAAGATTTACAACAAATAATAATTAATGCAATTACAAACAGAAGAGATGAGATAAAAAAAGAAATATTAGAATATATAAAGGAATATTTTGGAAAACTTATGTGGAAAAAAGATCTAGTTAGCGATGTAGAATTTTCGCCAAATTTTTCTTTGAATGTGTATGATAAATATAGAAATATGATTTTAAATCGTTTGTCTGGGGGAGAAAAATCAGTGTTAACGTTATCTTTTGCTCTAGCAATGCATAAAGCTTCAGGAGTAAATGCTCCCATTATTCTGGATAGACCACTAGCAAATATATCTGGTGATACGTATGATAAATTAATTGAAATGTTTTCAAAAATTTCCAAAGAAAAACAAATAATAATTATGATTACTGATAAAGAATACCAACAATCTGTTGAAGTGTTGAATGAACTTGCAACAACAATACATATTTTAGAAATGAATGAAAATTCAGAAGTAAAAATTGCTGAGAAATATGTAAAAGAGGTGATATGATGGAATCAAGTGTGTTGTTGCTAAGGTTAAATGAAGAAAATAATAATAAATTGAATGAAATTATGAATAAGTTAAAAGAAATAACAAATATAACAAAAGCAAAAATGTATTTTTTAGCAGGTGCATATGGCTATTTTTATGATAAAAGAGAAAAAATTCAAGACAGTCCTATTGATGTAACACGTGTAGAATTTCTTGAAAGATCTGAATATAAAGTGCAAAAAATATTATTAAATAGTATTTATCATAGTCAAAAAGAAAATTTAGATGAAAATATTAATAAATATAAACTTTTCGAAGAATATGCAAATGCAGGAGTTAGAAAGTTGTACGATATTTTTACAGAATCTAGTGACATTGAAGAATTTATTGAAAGCTTAGAATTAGAAGTAATAAGAATTATTGAAGCACTAGGAATTTCTACAGAAAAAGAGGAGGAAGAAAAAAATGAACAGATATGAAAAAGAGTTTTATGATGCGTTAAATGATTTATTTATAGGAGAAGAGATAGAAGGAAAGTCAGGATATGTAAATTTAATGAAGATAAAAAGCACATATTATACAAAAAGAGTACAATCCAAACTACAAGAGATTATTAATAATGAATTAGAAATTAATGGTGTAGAAGATTTCAGAGAAGAGTTATTTGAAAAACTATACACATTCTTTAAAAGATATTTTTCAGAAAGTGGATCGATTTATTACACATATACACCATGGAGTGAAAGAATATATGAAAGAGTATATGACCCAGAAAAAGATGTAATACTTTTCTGGAAAACGCATATGTTGTACTATGTCAAGACCGAAAAAAACTACAAAAGTGTTGAGATAAAGATAAAAGGAATAAATGGTGAAGAGATAAAATTTTATTTTGATGTGTCAGAGTTAGAACATAAAAAAGCAAATGAGAAAAAAGAAATAATGTTTGAATTCAAAGAAATAGACAAAGACAAAAAGATAGTATTAAGATGTATATATTCAGAGAAAGGAAGAAAAACAAAAATAGACGAAATAGTAAAGCAAGCAAAAGAAGGATATAAAGACATAACAACAGAAGATGTAGAAAAAGCAATAAGGATATTTAACAAACAAAGTGAAGTAGATTACTTTATAAACAAAGATGCAGAGAAATTTTTAAAAGAACAATTAGACATGTATGTATATCAATACATGTTTGATTCAGAAAATGTATGGAGTATGAAGAGGATAAAAGAGATACAAGTATTCAAAAAAATAGCGAATAAGATAATAGAATTTATAGCACAGTTTGAGAACGAACTGGTAAAGATATGGAACAAACCGAAATTTGTATTTAACAGTAATTATGTAATAACAATAGATAGGATAGTAGAAAAAGAAGGAGGATATGAAGTACTTGAAAAGATATTAAACCATGAGAATATAGAACAACAAATAGAAGAGTGGAAAGAATTAGGAATAGTTGATGAAGGATTCAAAAAAGAAGAAATATATCAACAAGAACAAAGTAATTTGTTTAGTCAAAGAGGGAAGATAAATGAGAAATACAAATACTTGCCGATAGATACGAAATATTTTAAAGACATAGAGATTGAGATATTGGAATTATTTGACGATATAGATGAAGAACTTGATGGATGGTTGATAAAGAGTGAGAATTATCAAGCGTTAAACACGATATTACCGAAATTCAAAGAGAAAGTGCAAACAATTTATATCGATCCACCTTATAATACTGGAAGCGATGATTTTGTCTATAAAGATAAATTTCAACATTCTTCTTGGCTAACTATGATGGAAAATAGGTTAAGCTTGGCAAGAGAGTTGATGAGAGATGATGGAGTGATTTTTGTAAGTATTGACGATAACGAAGTTGCCAACCTAAAGAAACTCATGAGCTCAGTATTTGAAGAAAAGAATTTTGCATCAAATATAATTTGGAAGAAAAAAGCTTCGCCACAGAATGACGCAAAATGGTTATCAGATAATCACGACTATATATTATTATATAGTAAATGTAAAAATTTGTGGCATCCTACACTTTTGCCAAGAACACACAAACAAAATAAAAGATATAAAAATATAGATAACGACCCAAGAGGACCATGGGCTCCAAGTGATTTGTCTGTTAAGACATATAATCCACAATATGTTTTTCCAATTATAGATCCTTTAACTGGAAAGGAATATTGGCCTCCTAAAGGAAGATGCTGGATGACTTCGAAAGAAAGAATACAATATCTAATAGAAGATAACAGAATATATTTTGGTAAAGGTAAACCCGTTCTTAAAAAATTTATTTCTGAAGTGAAAGAAGGTATTGTCCCGTTGACTATATGGGATGACACGCCTTATACCACTGAAGGAATTCGTGAATTAAAAAATTTATTTCTTACGAAAACCACGGAACCTATATACTCAAATCCAAAACCTACAACCTTGATAAAAAAGATCGTCTATATTTCCACTCAAAAAGCATCATTAAATGCTATTATTTTAGACTTCTTCGCTGGTTCAGGCACAACCGCCCATGCAGTAATGAAGCTTAACAAAGAAGATGGTGGTAGAAGAAAGTTTATTTTAATAGAAATGGCTGATTACTTTTATGAAGTCATCATTCCAAGAATAAAAAAAGTATCATATTCATTCAACTGGAAAGATGGAAAACCAACTGACGCTGACGGAATTGGTGTTTTTATTAAGTATTATGAACTAGAGCAATACGAAGAAGTCTTACGTAATGCAAAATATGAACATGGTGATTTAAGTTTACAACCATCACCAGGAAAAGATGTATTCAATGAATACATATTCATGAGATCACCAAAGTTTGTAGAAACTGTTTTGAGAAGAGAAGGAAATGAATACAAAGTTGATTTGTCCAAGCTCTATCCGGAGAAGAAGATAGATATAGTAGAGACATTGTCAAATGTATTAGGGAAGAAAATAAAGAAAATAAGTAAAGAAAGTTTTGAATTAGAAGACATAGGAGAAATAAGGTATGATAATATACCAGTAGAATATATTAAACCTCTTATATGGTGGTGAAAACTATGGCGAGTAAAACAAAAAGTTCGAGCAACATAAATATTTATCCTCTTTTAATGTCTTTTATAGATGAAAAAGCACCAATTTTTGAAGAATTGCCATATGATTGGAGAAATGTAGATTTAGTATCATTTTCAGATACCAAGAAATTATGGGATTTTCAAATTGAAGCATTAAAGTATGCTATACGAGCATTGTATTATTATTATGAAATTCTAAATGCAAATAAACAAAGATTTTGGAATGAATTGGAAGAATATTCTGTAGATTTAGATTTATCATCTATTATGGATATTAGAAATTCTGAAAGTGATGTCTGGAAAATTCTAAATAGATATTTTTATAACGAAGGAGATAAGATACCGTATAGTAATTTTATTAACAGAATGGGATTTTGGATGGCTACAGGAAGCGGAAAATCATTAGTAATAGTTAAGCTAATTGATATTTTAATAACATATATGGAAAGAGGTCTAATACCAAAAACAAATATCCTTTTTTTAACATATAGAGATGATTTAATTAAGCAATTTAAAATTCATTTTGAAGAATTTAATAAATCTCAAAGTGGAAAAATTTTAAAATTATATGAGTTAAAAGATTTTAATAGTGTGAATAATTACAAAAACTTTATTGAATATCCAATTTTTTATTATCGTTCAGATAATATTTCAGATGTTCAAAAAGATAAAATAATTAATTATGAAAACTATGATAATGGTGGAAATTGGTATGTTATTTTAGATGAGGCTCACAAAGGTGACAAAGAGTCTAGTAAATCGCAACAGTATTTTTCTATTTTATCAAGAAATGGATTTTTATTTAATTTTTCTGCAACATTTACAGACGAAAGAGACATTTTAACTACAATTTTTGAATTCAACTTATCATCTTTTATTGAAAAGGGTTATGGAAAAGAAATTAGGATTTTTGATGAAAATTTGAAAATAAAAGATAAAAGTATTAAAGATTTTGATGAGGATAAAAAATACTTGATAATTTTGAAAACATTAATTTTACTTACATACTTAAAAAAGATATCAAAAGAATTAAGAGAGAACCAAGAGCTTAAATTGGAATATCATTCACCACTAGCAGTATTTCTTGTAAATTCAGTTAATACAATTGATTCTGATTTAAAGTTATTATTTAAGCTTATAAAAGAAATTACATCAATAGAAGGTTATGAAAAAATATTGAATTCTCAAATTTTTAAAATGGCTATTGAAAGTTTTAATAACCCTATTAATCCATTTGATGAAAATGAAAGTTTTTCTGGAGCAAATATTGACAAAAATTTTATATCAAACATTACTCCTTTAGATGTATTAAAAGAAGTATTTAATTCAGACGCCCCTGGTGAAATTGAAATAGTTAAATCGAAGTCTGAAAAAGAATTAGCACTTAAACTTATGACAAGTGATAAGCCATTTGCTTTAATAAAAGTAGGAGATGCTAATAAGTTGTTTAAATCACTAGTTGATGAATTCAATTTAAGAGTTCAAGAAACTTTTGTTAATGAAGATTATTTTTCAAATTTAGATGAAAAGGAATACATAAATATGCTATTAGGGTCCAGAGCATTTTATGAAGGTTGGGATTCAAATAGACCTAATGTTATAGTTTTCATTAATATTGGAACAGGTGAAGTTGCCAAAAAATTTGTTCTGCAATCTATTGGAAGAGGTTTAAGAGTTCAACCTGTAAAAAATGGTGATAGAAAAAGATTAGGAATATTGCCAACATTTGGTAAATACAGAAACTTTATATTGCCAATTGAAACGTTATTTGTATGGGGAACTAAAGCAAATGTAATAAAACAAATTATTGAAAGCACGAGAGAAATAATTAAAAATTCTGGTGTAAAAATTGAACTAAAGAAAAATATAGAAAGAATTAATGGAAATAAGTTGTTTGTTCCTTATTATAGAAAGGTAAAAAGAAGTATAAACATCAATGCATTAAAGAATGAAAACATACAAAAATATATTATCAATACTATTGATTATAATGATGTAAAAAATGTACTTAAAAGCATTTCCGATGAACTATTATATTTATTCTATTTTACTAAAGATGATGAACCAATAGAAAAAATAAAATTACTAAGAGAAATATTTGAAGATAAAAATAAAGATAATTTTTTTAAGATTAGAGATAATAAAAAACGATTAGGTTGGCATGAATGCATAAAAGATATTATTAGATATATAAACAATTTTGTTATTATTGAAACGATTTCTGATGTTATAGAAAGTGAGGAACCTATAATTCATTACAAAGGAATCAAGATAAGAATTCCAAAAGAAGAGGAAGTCAACAAAGTAAGGGAAACAATAGAAAAGGTTTATAGTGAACATGATGAAGAAAGAATAAGTATAACGGGAAAAGATAGAGATGAATTAGAATTAGATTTTATTAAAGAGCATTATTTTATTCCTGTAATAAAAGCTCTTGATAGAGAAGTTGTAAAAAACTTATTGGTCAACATTCTTAACGAAAGAAGCGAGATAGAGTTTATTAATGAATTAAAGAAAAAATCTAATTATTTTGAAATTTTTGATTGGTGGTTATTCAGTAAAATAACTCCAAAAATAGATAGTGTTTTTATACCTTATACTGATGACAATGGTATTGTACATAACTTTTATCCTGATTTTGTGTTTTGGTTTAAAAAAGCCAATAATTATTTTGTTGTTTTTGTTGATCCTAAGTCAACTGAATATGCAGACGGGTATAGAAAAATCGATGGATTTGTTAGGTTGTTTTACGAGAATGGAAAACCAAAGGTTTTTAAAAAAGAAGGATTAAAAATTATTTTTGACTTATATTTATTTAATAAGAATTTTGGTAGTCCAGAAAAATATCAAGAATTTTGGGTAGGAAGTGTTGATGAATTTGTAAATAGATTAATTAAAAGATTTGAAACCGAGTTATAGATTTTTATTTTTAACATAAGATTTTATAGCTTCTAGAGAAACGAAAGATAGTAGTAGAATATGTCAAACCTCTAATATGGTGGTAATTAAATTTTCAACAATTAATATTTTAAATGCTAATTGTTTTTACAAAGAAAAGAGAGGTTTTATTATGGGATAAACAAAAAAGAACTTAATGAATTTTTTGAAATTTTAATAGAGGAAATCAAAAATATTATAAATGAATTAAACCATGAATTTGAGCTTGAAAATAAATCTAATGACTTCAATAAAATAACTAAAATTGAAGAAAGAATAACAAAATTTATCTCAATTATTGAAAAATTACAGGAATTAAAAAAAGAATGTGATAATATGTTTAATAATATAGATTTAAAAAAAGAATGGAATAGAATTTTTATGGTTAAAAATTCAAAGATTACTTCTAGGAAGAAATTTGTAAAATTAGAAAAAGGTTTGAAAACACCTGAGAAAGAATTTAGAATTCCAATACTTGAAGCCTTAGTTGAATTAGGTGGAAGGGCAGAGGCAAAAGAAGTTCTCAAAATTGTTGAGCAGAAATTGAAAGGAAAACTTAATAAATATGATTATGAAAATATCCCTTCTAATCCACATAAAATACGTTGGAAAGATACTGCAAGTTGGTGTAGAAATACACTTGTTAATGAGGGACTTTTATCATCAAATTCACCAAAAGGTGTTTGGGAGATAACTGAAAAAGGAAGAAAATATTTAGAAGATTATAAAAAAAGAATAGAAAATAATGATGAAATTATATTGTTTGAAATAAAGAATAATAAAACAAGATATTGAATTTTTCTATTTTCTTAAAATTTTTACATAGACGGCTATAAGGTGATTGTAAAATTATTTTTTTATGATTCAATTCTTTTAAAAATTAGGAATAATTGTACATCTGCCTATAGATTAGACAGATAAGAAATAGAAAATATAGTTTTTCATAAGTGCAAGAAATCTAAAATAAAAAAGTCTTTAGGATTAAGAGGAAATAGCTAAAATTTAATTTTAAAGGGATGGTTTATACATGAAAAAATTAATAGATTTAATAATTGAAGTCTTAGAAAAAAGGAAAAGTACCAGATTTTATAATTCATATTCCAAATACGCAAAATAATTTTGTAGTAATAGAAATGAAATTAGCAAATAATATAAGAAATATTGAAAAGGATTTTCAAAAATTGAATGAATTTAAAAAATTGCATTATAAAAATCTTGTAGAAATTATAATTGGGTTGGAAAGCAGAGTTAGAAAATTAAGTGATTTTAATACTCTAATCTAAATATAGATATAATGAATGAAAGGAGTCTTTAGACTCCTTTTTATTTTTTGTTAGAATTCTAATATGCAATATAATAGTTATTATATTGCAGGACATACATTGTATTGTTTTACACAATTGTTACTTTTTGTTGCTACTGTGTTTCTCATTCTTATTTGATTTTAAAGAATTTAATAGTAACTTAATTTTTTGCCATTTCAATAAGATTCAGTACATAATACAATCGTCTCTGCATTGTCAGAGCAGGGATAGGAGAGTATATCATCAGAGATATTTCCATGTCTTTATCCGTTTAAGCGCATGATTGACAGGAATACTATCTATATGAAAATAAAAAAAGAGGAGTTTTTGCCAGGACCTCTTTTTCTTTCTATAATTATTATAAAAATATCTCTTCTTTCTCACGTGCCGTAAGAAGTCAAATAACTTTAATTCAAAGGGTTTTTACATTTGACTGATTTTCTTGATGAATAAGTGAATCTCATGATCTGTGGTTATCCGAGCCTTTCTAAATCAGATTTTATGATCTCCATTAAAGTACTTTCATCTAATTCAGATTTCATTTTATTACATCCATACAGCACAATTTGTCTATGTGTTCAAGATAGAAAGGCGATAAAATCTCAATTTTAGCCTGATCAACAGGTAGGGTTTTATACCTCCTCTCCATTTTCTATTCATTCTAGCTCCATTTTCTCTATTGTATTATATTTTCTTTTAAGGCAGATTGCTTGGATTTTGTTTAATTTCTGGATGATCGGGTTCACTATACTTCGTAATTTACCCGATTCATTTTTGCGGTTAAATATTAAGCAGTTGCGGGCAATGGTAGGCTATGTTACGTGTCGAAAAAATGGAAACCGAACGTAAGACGATAAATTGGGATAAACTTATGTTAAATATATTTGGTATAGGCAGGCTGGAGACGGTTATTGTTCAAATATTGATTAATATATTTACTAAGGTGTGATTGTTTGAAAGCGAAAGATTATCTACAAGAATTAAACTGTTTGGTGTCTATAGATTATGCCATGGAATATAATTCTGAGTTGTATCTTTAGTTATTATTCGATTAAAATGCAAAAATTCTTTGGGAGATGTTTGATGAAAGATTGTTTTATATCCTTATTCTCCTCGGTCCAATCAAAGCATCTATTCCTATCTCATCAGAAGCAAGATTCGAGACTACTTGTTTTAAGATAATTCTTGCACTAATTCTCCCTTTTTCAAAAGGGAAATGCAGAGCACATCAAAAGTTATTTTGATTATACATTAATTCATTAATAACAATATGGCGTTATTCATTATTTTTTCCTTAAATGTGGTATATAATATAAAGTGATAGAAATGACAGTTAGTGTCAATTAATAATCGGTAAGTTTGAAACGCCCCCGAACTAACGACTGCCGGGAGTGAAAACGCTCTCTTTGAAACGGGAAGCTCATCTTTTAAATGAAGGTTGGTTCACAGTTATAGGAGAAATTATGGTAGTATGTTCTTAGGATGGTTGGGTGTATGTAAAATGTTGTGTAAAGGATAACACTAAGATTATATTTCTTTCGGAAAATCCCTTGTATTGTCTAATCATTGTCGAACCAGATAATAGGTTTATTATACTTGGAGTAGTCATTGATATTAAGATTGAAAAAACCGAAAAGAATGATTAGGAAGGAGTGTAGGTATGAATATTTGGGAAGAAATAAAGGGGGTAAAGTTGATAAATAAAGATTTTCTTGAAACTTATATTCCAGAAAATAGTATTGATTTAATCGTAACTTCGCCCCCATATAATGTTGAAATCCCATATAACTTTCATAATGATAAAATCACTTATGAAGATTATCTTATTTGGACTGAGAAATGGTTAACAAAAGCTTACAAATTAGCAAAACCAGATGGCAGAATGTGTCTGAATATTCCTTTGGACAAAAATAAAGGTGGCAAACAAAGTGTTTATGCTGATATTGTCTATTTAGCCAAAAAAGTTGGTTGGAAATATCAGTCTACAATCATTTGGAATGAAGGAAATATTTCTAGAAGAACTGCATGGGGTAGTTGGCTTTCTGCTTCCGCTCCATACGTAATTGCTCCTGTTGAAACAATCGTAATTCTATATAAAAATGTTTGGAAAAAACAAAGAAAAGGTGAATCTGATATTTTAAAAAATGAATTTATAGAATGGACTAATGGGCTTTGGACTTTTTCTGGTGAAAGTAAAAAGAGAATTGGACATCCTGCTCCGTTTCCTCTTGAATTACCTAAACGTTGTATAAAGCTTTTCAGTTATGTTGGAGATGTTGTTCTGGATCCTTTCTTGGGAAGCGGCACGACTGTAATTGCTGCTTATAAACTAAAAAGAAAAGCTATTGGTGTAGAAATAGATAAAAAATATTTTGAATTAGCAATTGAAAGAGTATCAAAACAATGTTTTACACTGGAAGGGTTTTAATGAACACAAATGATGAATCCAAAATCTTAGAAGGAGGGGTTTTAATGAACACAAACGATGTATCCAAAATCTTAGAAAGTGAGAAAGAGAAATATGTTAGAGAAAAATCCGAAAAATATATTTCAGAAGGTCTTGACAAAAGTACTGCTGTAAATAAAGCTAATCAATCTTGGAGAGCTTATGTGGGCTCAAAAATTCAAGAATATATTTTTAATCAACTTAAATCAGCGTTAGAAAATCAAGGATTAAAAATAATTACTGACAAAGAACTTAAAAGCAAAAATTTACCGGAGGAACTTGAACAAGTAAAAAGACTATTGTCTATAGATTATGGAGATTATTTATTTTTGCCTGATGCTGATATTATAGTTTATAAAAAAATTCCAAAAGAAAGAGGTATTAAAAATATAAAAATTTTAGCAATAGTTTCTGTTAAAAATTCATTTAGAGAAAGAGGATTTGAAACAACATATTGGAAGAAAAAATTAAGCGAATCAAAAATTACTTCACATATTAAAGTATTTATTGCTACTCCTGACAAAGATAATGAAATTTCTTATAGATTATCAAAAAATAATAATCCAAGAAAAATGAGAATAATATTAGAGTATGAATTAGATGGAATTTATTTTTTAAAGGATAATTTTGAAAAAACTGACAAAACAAAGCATTTTGATGAAATCATAAATGATATTTTAAAGCTAGTCTCAAAATAAAATGAATTTGTAGGAAAAATTGTGAAGCATGGGATTTGAAAATGAAGAAATTATTCGGATGATTTATACGCTAATTATAGAATTGATCAGTATAAATAATGCGCAGAAAAGCTTACCAAACAATTAACACTCGAAAAAAGATTAGTAGTACAAGAGTTGGGTAAATTAAATTTGTCCAATATAGTTATTGTGTATGATATTCTTTATGATATTGCGTTCCCTTGTGTCTATTATTATAGTAATGTTTCACTAGATGAAATAAAAATGACAGTTTTTTTTGTATCTTGAATTTCAGGTTTATATGATTTTATGGTGATAACTGCATATTCACAATCTCCTGAGGATTGGTATAATGATTTAGTTTTGCAAGTAAAGAAAAAATTGAAGAAAAAACGACAATGAACATAGTGTGTTCATTTTAAACATACATTGTTAATTACGAGCATACTATGTTCAAAAATAACATGCTCTTTTCACAGAGAACATGGCACGGGATAAACACGTTTACAAAATAATATATAATGAAAAACGTTGTTTTAGTTTACAATCTCAAAGCCGGAAATAGCAAAACGTTTATTGCGTACATATTAAGTATCTACGTCAACTATAAAGATAAGCGCGTGTTGTCGGTTGATTTAGATCAGCAGTTGAACTTAAAAAATCCATGCTTCCCCAAGTATGCTGGAACTTACCTACAACTTTAATATTTCTATGTTGTTTCAGCCTCAATTGTTTGAAGATGATCCTAGTAAAATTATTGCCTATACTTCCATCCAGGATTTGATTTGGTTCCAGCTTCTTTTAAGTTTGCGAAATATGAGATTACTGCCTATATTATTATGAAACCAACCAAACGTTTAATTTTGTTTTTAGACAAGGTTAAAAATGATTATAAATATATCATCATTGACAACCTGCCAGCTTTTAAAATCTTCACCAGTAACAGTTTCCTTGCAATGGATTATGTTATCGTACCAATTATTATTTCAAAATTTTCCTTTATGGGATTGAACATATTACACAACATATTTACATCTGCTAAAAGTTTTAGCAAGTACATGAAATTCTTGCTATTTTTCCTAATTTTGAGGATATGCGCTATCCTGATCACCAGCATAATCTTGAATTTTTATACAAAGCCTATGGTTTGCTTATACCAAAAAAGATATTTGGCATTCGTAGTCTCTATCAAAAAATCATCGATAAAAAATTCGATTTATACAAGGCAATAAAAGAAGATAAGACTCACAAAGATTTAGAGGTTTTAAAGGAGATTGCTGGGAGCTGTTTTTCAGAGCAGAGAATAAAGAAAAACTTTCGGAAACATTAGGCGAAGGTGTGTTATGATGATGAGCTATGGCGAAGAAGATTAAAAAGAAAGATGAAAAGCCAGTCCAAAATGACGAAGACATTGCTAAGATAATTCGGTCAAAACAAGAATTTGAAATGAATATTACCAAAGAACTGTTCAGCGCCAAACTGAATTTAGATGATAGAGAAAAAAATAATGATCTCGAAGATCTAATCGCCGAGAGTGAACAGCACGGTGAAGAATATCAGAGTTATCTCGTACCCTTGAAAATCAACAAAAGTCCGAGAATAGTGGATTCACAGAGAATCTAGGGAGAGGGAAAGTGGGTTCACACAGAACCTACCTGGGTCCAGGGAGAACCTACCTCAATCCCTGGAGAATCTAGGTGAGTCTCACAGACCTAGTTTATTAGGTGAACAAAATGTTACCCAGAATGAACTGACAGAGCTGTTTGTAATTGTGAATCAATTGCAAGCGTTAGTGGCTGAAACAAAATATTTCGTCTTTATTTTTTAATTCTTTTTAGGTGATAAATATTATATTGTATGGCATAAAAAAACAAACAATCCCAAGAATATTATTTTTCTTTTTATGTAGATATATTTATTTAGAAGAGAAATTAATCTTCAAAAAGCTTTAACTGATCTTTTTGAATTTTATCTTTTTTAGATTTGAGCCTCTTTATTATCGAAACAAATACTTTTGAGTTTTCATCAACAATTAGATCATCAAAAATTTCAGATTCATCGGGATCAATAAAAATGAAATTACCATTAACATATTTAGGAACATTTATTAAATATTTCTGTCCATACCCCTTTTTGTTTTTTCTTGCAACTGGAACAATAGCATTAATTTGCATAAGAGCTTTTGCGGCAAGTTCAATTGTACCGTATTTAACTTGAAAAAAGTCTGCCAAGTCTCTAAACGAAACCCAGGGAGTAATCTTTCTTCCTACTGCCAATGACATACTGTACAGGTATAAATACAGTCTTCCTGCGTTGGCCGGCCTTACCTTTAATGCAAATTGTAATACTGGCATTGGAAAAATAACAAATCTCGATTTTACAACCATACACTCACCTCTCTTTTATTTTTGTTCAACAATATTATATATCATCCAAAAAAAATATCAAAATCAACAAACAACAAAACCCTATAACAAATAAAAACCACAATATTAAAAAAACAATTACAATTTCTCCTATCATATTTTCAAAAGTTTCATTATCGAATAAAAAGTCAAGATTTTGTGACAAATCAAAATAATTCCATTTTTTAATAAATTTATCACACTAATAAAAAATGTCATATAAATTTGGAAAAATTATTCAAACATGATATAATTATGATAACCTAATTAAGGGGGTATTAATATATTTTCAAATGAAACTCTTTCTATAGTATTAAGTGGTGCAGCTGGTCAAGGAATTCAAACAGTAGAAAAACTACTTACTAAAATTGCAAAAGAATCTGGATATTATGTTTTTGCAACAAAAGAATATATGTCAAGAGTTAGAGGAGGAAACAATTCTACTGAGATATTGATTTCTTCTAAACCTGTTATGGCATTTAGAAATAAAATTGATATTTTGGTAACTTTAAACAACAACTCTATAGATAGACTTAGGAATAGAATATCTAATAAAACATTTATATTGGGAGAAGAAGCCTATGTAAAAAATGAAATAAACAAATTACCGGTACCAATTTTACAATTAGCAAAAGATGTTGGAAATCCAATATATGCAAATTCAGTTTCTTCTGGTATTTTATCTGGTATTATTGATGCAGATTTAGAAATAGTAAAAAAATGTGTTTCAGACTGCTTTTCTACTAAAAATCCAGAAATAGTCAAAAAAAACATAACAGCAACTGTTAAAGGATATAATTTTGGAAAGTCTTTAAACTTAAGAGTTAACATAAAGAAAAATCCAAAAATTAAAAATCATTATTTAATAAATGGATCACAAGCTGTTTCAAAAGGTGCAATTGCCGGAGGGTGTAATTTTATTTCTTCATACCCTATGTCCCCTGCAACTGCGGTATTTACTGAACTTGCTAAGGCCTCAAAAGAATATAATATAATTGTTGATCAAGCCGAAGATGAAATTGCCGCTGCAAACATGGTAATAGGAGCGTGGTATGCTGGAGCAAGAGGTTTAGTCTCAACATCTGGTGGCGGTTTTGCTTTAATGACTGAAGCAATCAGTTTATCTGGAATGATCGAAACACCTATTGTTGTACATCTTGCTCAAAGACCTGGCCCAGCCACTGGCTTGCCAACAAGGACTGAACAAGGTGATTTAAATCTTGCCTTATATGCGGGACATGGTAGTTTCCCAAGAATTATTTTTGCCCCATCTGGTTTAGATGAAGCATATTATTTGACCGCACAAGCTTTTAATTATGCTGATGAATTTCAAGTACCTGTATTTGTTTTAACTGATCAATATTTACTTGATTCTATTTATAACGTTGAAAAATTTCCAAATGTTGAATTAACAAGGCATATCGTTAAAACAGACGAAAATTATAAAAGATATGAAATTACAGAGGATGGTATTTCTCCCCGCGGAATTCCAGGGTTTGGAACGGGTGTTGTAAGAGTTGATAGTGATGAACATGATGAGTATGGCCATATAACGGAAAGTTCAGAAGTACGAACCAAAATGGTCAATAAAAGAATGAAAAAACTTGATAAAATAATTGAAAAATCTATTGAACCTGTATTATATGGACATAAAGATTATGATTATTTATTTGTCTCTTGGGGCTCTACTTCTCTTATTCTAAAAGAAGCTCTGGAAAATTTAGAAAACAATAGAGTTGCACTACTTCATTTTCCACAAGTTTATCCATTACCAAAAAGTTCTAAAAAATATTTTAAAAAAGCAAAAAAATTGATTTTTGTTGAACAAAACATTACTGGACAATTTGCTGATTTAGTTAAACAAACATATGGAATTAATACTTCTAAAAGAATACTGAAATACGATGGATTTCCATTTTCTGTAGAGGAATTAACAGATAAAATTAAGGGGGAATTATAATGTTAAATGTTAAATTATACGATATACCTGATTCAGACATAGCATGGTGTCCAGGTTGTGGTAATTTTGGGATCTTAAATGAATTAAAATCAGCATTATCAGAATTAAATTTACAACCTAATCAGGTAGTTATTGTTTCTGGTATTGGACAAGCAGCAAAAATGCCACAGTATATTAATGTTAACATGTTTAACGGTCTTCATGGAAGAACTCTTCCGGTAGCAACTGGAATAAAATTAGTAAATCCTTCTTTAACTGTTATTGCTGAAAGCGGTGACGGATGTACATATGGTGAAGGAGGAAATCATTTTATACATACTATTAGAAAGAATCCTAATATAGTTAATTTAGTTCATGATAATATGATATATGGACTGACTAAAGGGCAAGCTTCTCCTACTACCCCTAAAGGTGTGGTAACGTCTTTGCAATTTGATGGAGTTTTTGTTGAGCCATTTAATCCAATTTCTGTTGCTATTGCATTAAATGCATCTTTTGTAGCTAGAACATTTATGGGATATAACGATCTTACAGTTGATCTAATAAAACAGGCTATTCAACATAGAGGATATGCATTAATAGACATACTTCAACCTTGTGTGACTTTTAATAAATTTAATACATATCAATGGTATAAAGAAAATACATACATTTTACCAGATGATTATGATCCCACTGATAAAAATGCTGCCTTTGAAATAGCAATGAATACTGAAAAACTAGCATTGGGTGTAATATACAAAAATTCGGAAAAGGCTGTATATGAAGATTTTCAACCAAAAATAAAATTATTTTGATTGACAATATAGGAGGAAAGATATGCACTTCTTAGCTGCAATCTTATCATCACTTTCGTCATCAGTAACTTCACTATTTGGGAAGTTATCATATGTTTTGGGTGCAACACCAACTCAAATTTTGTTTATTAGATTTTCAATCTCTTTTATTATATCGCTTATTATATTTTTGATTTTTAAGAAAAGTTTCAAAATAAAATATTTTTTGATCTTTGGTTTTTTGGGAGTTTTAAATTATGGTATAGCAGCTTATTTGTTTTTTTACGGGCTTAATTTTTTAAATCCCGCTTTTGCAACAGTGATATTTTTTACTAATCCAATTTTTGTTTTGATCTTTCAATGGGTTTTCCATAAATATAAAATAAATTTTCTCAGTATTATTTCTATATTCATTTCATTTATTGGAGTAGTTTTAGCTAACATAGGAGAAGCAAATCTTGTTAATGATAACACTATAATTATAGGCACTTTAATAGTTTTAGGATCTTCTAGTTTGAATGCTTTATTTATTACTATAACTGGTAGAAGAATTAAAAAAATTAATTCAGGTACAATAGAAAATGTTTTTTATACATTTTTTGGTACAGCCCTTTATTATTTATTTTTTTCTCTAATTACAAAAGAATTGTTTTCTATAAAGTATGAATATTTAAACTACGGTTTTATGTTAGCAATTTTTTCAACATTTGTTCCATTAACATTGAACTTCTTTGCTTTAAAAAAATTGGAATCACACTCTTTAGCAATTATAATGCCTCTTGAAATTGTTTTTGCTAGTTTATTATCTTATCTTATATTTGGTGAGATATTTAATATAATAAAGGTACTGGGATTTATTTTTGTAGGCATTGCCCCAGTAATTGAAAATATAAAGAAAATAAAGGATGGGGAAAATGCATAAAAAGATAAATATATTTAAAATGGCGAAATTACAAGCTTTATTATTTTTTCCATTAGGTATATTGTCAGGTTTTATTTATTCTATTGGTGGTTTAATTTATGATTTACTGAAAACTGGTTCAGTTAATATGGGAACATTCTTAGCATTTTTAGCTATTATTGGTATGCCGCTATTATTTTATGTAATAGGGTTTATATTTGGAATTATAGAAGCATTAATGTTTAATACTTTTTTAGTGAGATTTGTAGATAAAATATATCAACTAAAAGAGTAAAGAGGATTTTATATACAAGTATGATAATGGAACTCTAGGTGAAGATAATTGGGAATCAATTAATAAAATTGTGCTTTATTTTGCATACCATCTTAGAGAGGCAGAAAAAATTACTGATAGCAAAATTCAACCAGTAAAGATTATAAATACTAATTATACGTACAATTTTCCTTGCGGAAAAGTTGAAGTTGAAGGAACAAAGGTTTCAGGAATTTTAGGTATTACACCTGAAGAATTAAAAATGTCCAATAAAATGACAAAATAAAAATTTATGTTGAAGTAAATGCTAATGTATATGATATTTTACACACTGAAAAATAGAATTACTAAACGAATTAGATACTAATGACAATTTTGTCTACAAAAATGTATTTAAAATTGGTTTTTTAATAGAAATAGAATAAAATACTCATGGCGCAGATAAAAGGAGGTTCGTTTTGCGAACTACCTTTTATTTTCAAAAATAAGGCCTTTTCAAAATATAGAAATATATAAAAATATATAACCTAAAAGAAACACATCTTAAAATCGAAAATAAAAAGAGTATCTTTAAAACCTCATAAATAAACGATTTGAAGAAGTTTCTTTGTATAAGAATGGAGGATAAAATACATGAAATTGTACGTCTGTTAAAACTTCATTTTTCTAAAATTCTCCACGCAAAAAATTTTTTCGTTCATTTTCGGGAAATTTCTCAATAGCGTATCTAAGCATTGTACGGGGCATTACTTTGTAATATCTTTTCAAAAACTCTATTTCCAGATTTTTGTCTCTTTTTCCAATTTCTCTCAATGTCCATCCTACAGCTTTATGTATTAAATCATGTTTATGGTTAATTAAAATTTCAGCAATACTAATAGCATCTTTAAAATCGTTTTTTTTGATAAAATAATGAGTTGCTATAATTGCGATTCTCTGTCGCCACAAATTATTAGATTTTGCAAATTCGTACAAGATTTGTCTATCTTTATTATTTAAGTATTGACCTAAAATGTGTGGCGCCGAAGAATCAACAAGATCCCAATTGTTAATTTTATCAATGTTACGAAGGTATATATTAACAACCTTTTCAGAATCTTCTTTAAATTTATGTATAAGGATAAATACTGCAGTAAGACGATGCTCATGATATTCGGATTTCAAAAGTTTTTCAATTTCTTCAAAAGTAAGATTTCGGTATTTTTTTGCAATTTTTCTCAGATAAGGAACACGAATTCCAAGAAATTTGTCTCCTTCTCCATAACCACCAGGATATGCATGAAAAAATTTAGGTAAAAATTTTGATTTTTCCTCTTCAATGTAATTTTCCAGTTCTTTTTTTAAATATTCAATTCTTTCCATATTTTTACCCCTTTTCGTATGAAAATTTTTGTTTTTAATTATAAATAGATTATATCATGAGGAATCCTATAATTAAATAATTTTCATCTTCCTATGCCATTTTGAACTCAAATTGATAAGATTTTTTATGAAAAATGAGCAAATAAATAAATGCAATATAATGTTTCTTATATTGCATTTGTTTTTCTAGAAAAATTTTGTAATTGTAAAATCATTTTATGCCATAGTATAAACAAAAACGGGCTTTGGTATTATACCAAAGCCCTTTCATTATTACACATATTTTATCTTTTATGTAGTTATAATAAACAAACCGTGCAAAAGCACGGTTAGAAGAATCAGTATGCTTGTAAATATATAATTTTTGTTACAAGCGATGCATTTTGAAAAAGGCTAAATATAAAATTTAAATTTTTTCATTTTTACTTAAATATTTTTTCGTTTTCAAAGTTGTATTAGCCTTTTTAATAATCTCTATAGCTTCTTTTTTCAAAGATAAAACTTCTTCAAAAATCATATGAAGAATTGAAATCTGAGAAACAATCGGAGAAATTTTTGGCATACCACGTTCTAATCCGGCAGGAGGAATATAGATAGTT
Organism: Thermosipho africanus Ob7; assembly: GCF_003351105.1. NCBI lineage: Bacteria > Thermotogati > Thermotogota > Thermotogae > Thermotogales > Fervidobacteriaceae > Thermosipho > Thermosipho africanus. Next base: position 120,419 of record NZ_NKRG01000005.1, on the reverse strand, counting down.
TTATCCACAACTTCAGTAATTTTCGATTCATACCCTCCTGTAATAGCAACAGTGAATGCTTTTGAATCTTTTGCAACTTTCATAGATTTAACTGTATCTCTAATATTTCCACTTGAGGAAATTCCAAAAACTACTGTTTGATTATCCATCCCTGCTGCACTTATAACTTGCATATGAGGATCGTTATAATAATTTGCAAAGAATCCTCCTCTTGTAAATAATAATGCTCCATATTCAGCTACTACACCACTAGAACCTACACCAAAAAAGAATATTTTATTTGATTCAATTACTTTTTTTGCAATTTGTGTTATTTCATTTTCATTTATAATCTTTGATAATTTATTCAATGATTCAATAACTTCTGAAATTACAGAATTAGTTTTAGTTTCTTCAAATGATATCGAAGAAAGTTCTTTTGCAAGTTCTATTTTTAATGCTTGAAACCCTTTATATCCAAGTTTTCGACTAATCCTGGAAATAGTTGCTTCTCCTACTTTTGCAAGTTCAGATAACTCACTTATCGAATGATGTATTACATCATCTGGATAGTTGATAATATATCTTGCAATTTTTCTTTCAGCAGGTTTTAATTGGTCATAAATAGCTTTTAATTTTTCAATAATTCCTAATTTAACATCTTCCATATCTTTTCTATTCACCTTCCTTATTAAATTCATACTTTATCATTTAAAATACCTTGAATAATTTTTTGTAAACTCTCCAAGCTATAAAATTTCTTACCAATTTCAAAATTTTCATTAACAGTTTTTTCATACGCTTCTTTATCAAACAAAATTTCAAACAATTCTTCAGCAGCCTTTATTTCAACTTCTTCATCAACATTAACCAAACCATCTTTTTTGAAATAACTATTTCCAAGACTAATATATTTTAGTCCAGACATTTTTATGTCAGATTCAAAAACTTTGTATTCAAATAAAACTATAGGTTTTTTTACCATAATTGCTTCTAGCAATTGATTTCCCCAACCTTCAAGAATAGATGGATATGTAATAGCATCTGCAATACTATACAAATCCCAAAAAGTCCATACTTTATTTTCAACATTAGGATATAGATCTACTGTACGAATACCATATTTAAATGCCAAATCTAATAATTTGTATTTATAATTTTCACTTTCACACATTCCAGAAAATGCTAAAATTATCTCTCCATTAAATATTTTCCCATTATATAATTTTTTACCAACATATTTTTTAGAAAGTTTTGACATCTGATTAACCAGCTCAATTGCTAATTCAATTGCTTTTCTTTCTGTTATTCTAGTAGCCTGAAGTAGAACAATCGAATTTTCAGATATATTATATGCATCTCTTATTTTTAAATTTACATCTTCATTTGTAAATAGAGGTTCATTGAAATCCATTACATTTGGTACAATTGTAGATTCAACATTCTTTTTCAAATATAGAGCATTCCTAGCAAGTGAATTTATCACAACATGCTTTATATTATCACCAAGTGGAGGACAATACATTTCTAAAAGTTCTTTAATCTTTTCATCTGTATAATTTAAAAAATATTTTCTTTCCCACCAAAAATCGTGGTGATGCCCTATGAATATTTTTTCTGGATGCTCTTTAGCAAATCTAAAGAGAGCAATCACTGATGGCAAAAAAGCTCCTAAAGACCAAATATTATTTGGAATAATTACATCATATTTTTTAAGAACGTGAAAAATGTCATTATACACTTTATCACTTTCTTCAAAAATTATATTCAATAATCCATTGATATCAAAATCTTCAAGTTTTTCAAAAGCATTTTTATTTATTAATCTATACTTTGGATTTTCAAAGCCAATTGATGGAACTACAACATCTACTCCTTCTTTATTATTCCCTGCTACTATATCAACTTCATGACCCATCCTTTTCAATACCTTTCTCCATTTTTCCATTTCAAGTGATACTCCGTCCATTAAACCAGCTCTATAGTGAACCAGTGCAACTTTCATCAAATTCCCTCCAATCTACTTTCTGTATCAACATCAAACAGCATCATTCTTTCATGGTCCAATGTTACCTTAATGATTTGATCAGCAGAATATTTTGGGAAAGCTGGTGCAACGATTTTTACAATTTGATCTCCCAATTCAACTGCAATAACTTGATGAGAACCTTGAGGTTCAACAACTAAAATTTTCTCCCTAAAAATAGCACTTTTTTCATCATCAGTTATAAGTAAATTTTCAGGACGTATTCCTACAATTATCTCGTCTTTATTGTATTTTTCAATTACGTGTTTAATTTTTTCTGGTACTTTAATATCAATATAGTTATTTTTCAAATGTATTTCTCCATTATTTCTAACTATATTCATTTTAAAGAAATTTGTAGGTGGTGTTCCAATAAAACCAGCGACAAATACATTCGCACTGTAAAAGTAAACATCATCTGGAGTTCCAACTTGTTCTATTTTACCATTTCTCATAACAACTATTCTATCTGCCATAGACATTGCTTCTGATTGATCATGTGTAACAAAAATGGTAGTAGCTCCTGTTCTATGATGTATTGCTTTTAACTCTGTTCTCATTTTAACTCTTAATTTCGCATCTAAATTTGAAAGTGGTTCATCCATTAAAAATATTTTTGGTTTTACTGCAAGAGCTCTAGCAAGTGCAACTCTTTGCCTTTGTCCACCGGATAATTGGGAAGGAAATCTTTTTAAAAGTTCTTCGATTTTTACCATCTCAGCAACTTCTTTAACAATTTTATCAATTTCATCCATAGGCATTTTTCTTAATCTTAATGGAAAGGCAATATTATCATATACTGTCATATGAGGCCAAACCGCATAGCTTTGAAAAACCATACTAACTTCTCTCTTTCTAGGCTCTAAATATGTTACGTCTTTTCCATCAATAATCACTTTTCCTTCAGTAACTTCTTCAAGCCCTGCAATCATTCTTAAAGTAGTTGTCTTTCCACATCCAGATGGCCCTAGAAAAACTATGAATTCTCCATTATTTACTTTAAGATTTACATTTTTTGCTCCCCAAACATTCTTTCCATATCTTTTTGAAAGATTTATAAGCTCAAGTGTAGCCATGTATCATCTCTCCTTTTTATAATTGTTTTTATACTTTTACTCCGCCCCACATTTGCAAAATGTACCTTCTAATAATCAGGGTAAAAATAACAGCAGGAAGTGCAAGTGAAACACCTCCAGCAGCAGTCAAATTTATTAATCCTTTTGCACCTACAAGTGTTTGATAGACAACAACTGGGAAGGTAGGATTAAACTGAGTTAAAACAATTGCTTGTGCAGTCTCAGACCAACTACCTATGAAGGCATACATTGCACTTGCTGCCAATCCAGGAAGTGCCAGAGGTAATGTAACTTTAAAAAATGCTCCCCATCTTGTGGTCCCAAATATCATAGCAGCTTCTTCTAACTCTTTAGAAATTCCCATAAAAATACTTGCTGTTATCCATATTGTCATTCCAATTTGCCCAACAGAATAAACTAATGAAAGACCAATAGGTTTATCATAAAATCCCATATTTATGAGAATTATAACCATTGGCATTGCAATTGAAATTCCTGGAAACATTCTTACAAATAGAACACTCAATTTCAGCAAATTCTTCCCTTTAAAATTATACCTTGCAAATGCATAACCTGCCATTCCACCAATAGTTAAGGAAATAAGAACAGTTAAAATTGCTACTTGAATACTTCTAAATAGGGCAGGAAGAGCATCACTTGTTACTCTGAAAAAATTAACATAATTATCAAATAAATGCTTAGAAACTGAAAATTTTACAGAGCCTATTTCATCAAGTCTTTCATTCAACTCTTTTATTTGTTTTTCATATTCTCTCTTTTCATTTTCAAATTCAATAATTTTCTCATTAATTATTGAAATCAAATTATTCATATTAGCTTTTTTTGCCTTTTCTAATTGAGTTTTATATCTTACTAGGTTAACCGTTACTGTATTTAATTTAGACTCTAAACTTGCAATTTTATTTCTTAAATTACTTATTTCTTCACTGTTTTTACTTATCAACTCATTTAACTTTTTAACCTGAATATCAAATATTTCTTTCTTTATAGTTGAATTTGTTTTATTCCTTACAAATTTTTGCAATTCTTCAAAATCATTTGTTTTAATTAGTGTAGAATATTTTTTCTTTGCAGAACTATAAACGCTGATCAAAAATTTTCCGTCAACTATTTCAAGTTTATAATTATTAAAAAAAGAAGGTACTAATTGAGTAGGCCAATCGTAAGCTTCCTGGTCCGACATTAGTGAAATTACTACTAAAAAGTATATCGGTGTTAATATTACAAGAATAATTCCAGCAACAACAAGATAAAAAAGTGTTTGTTTTAAAATTTTATTTACTCTCATATCATTGCTCCTCCCTTTCAAAGGCGCCAGAGACTTTCAAATAAATTATTGAAACAACAGAAACAATTGCAGCAACAATAACAGAGTAGGCAAGAGCAACTCTATAGAAACCTAATAATTGTTCCTCATAAAATACCACTTCTTCTAGTAACACAGGAATTCTTCTATAGCCATAAATCATTACTATTATTAACCACACTTGAATTGCGGATATTATTCTTAAAATTAAAGCAGTTTGAATACTTGGTTTAAGCATAGGCAAAGTTATTTTTCTTAAAACTGAAAATCTTGAACCACCAAAAATGTATCCTGCTTCTATTGCTTCTTTAGAAAGACCTTGAAGTCCAGCAAGAAGAATAACCATCATAAAAGGAATAACTTGCCACGCGTCAATAAGAATTATCAACATTAACGATTGAAAATCATTCCCAGCTAAAAAAGCAATTTTACCATCCGCAGAAATCAATCCTAAATGGTATAACAAACTGTTAACCCATCCATATGTGGCAAAACCACTTGACCACATTGCACCTACTGCAACAGCAGGAAGTGCCATAGGGATTAGTGCTATAGACAATAAAACTTGGGCACCTTTAAATTTTTTGTTAATTATCAATGCAAGCCCAAGAGCAACAACAAATTCAAGAGTTACCGATATGACTACAAAAATAGAAGTATTAATAACTGCTTTTTTGAAGTACTCATCTCTAAAAATTGTCAAGTAATTATTAATTGTAAAGACATTATTGTCGTCAAAAAAACTATAGTAAATTGCAGAAACAACTGGCCTTAACCAAAAAATTATATAGTAGATTAACGTTGGGGCAATAAGAAAATATGGAATCCATTTTTTTGAAAAAGTCTTTGTCAAAATTTATCACCTCTCATTTAAATAAGGGGGCATGCAGCCCCCAAAAATTTATTTTTATTTTCTTTGTGCATCAATTTGAAGTTGATAAAGTTCAAGCATATCAACATCCAATTTCCCTTCTTCAAGAATCATCTTTTTAAAAAGTTCATCATAGACAAGTTTTACTTGTCCCCAATCTTTCCAAATTGGTGCAATGTAAGAAAGAACTCCCTGATTCATAACTTTAATAGCATTTTTAATAACTTCATCTTGTTCATCATTTCCTAAATACTTGATTGCTTCATCAACTGGAGGGATAAATCCACCTGTTCCTTTATGAGATTTAACCATGATATCAGGTCTTGTCATATATTCTAAGAACTTTAAAGCGAGATCAAAATGTTTTGTACCATTGACAATTGCAAGACCACTTGTTCAGCAATTGAACCAATACCTGCAGGTCCTTTTGGAGCAGGGCAATAATAAATTGAGTTGGATTGCTCTTATAAACTTCACCAACACGAGCACAATGTGCAACAGTCATCCAAGTTTCTTCTCTTTTCATTGGAGGTCTTGTATCATCGTATGTTTTTACTGCAGGTGAAAATGCATCTTTCATTTTATAAATCAAATACCATGCAGCAACTGCTCCAGGATTATCTAAATTTGGCCAATGACCACCATATGATAAAGAAATTGCACCTATTTGGTAAATGAGTGATTTCATAGGAACACCAGTTACAGCAAATTTACCTTCTCCCTCACCTTGAGCAACTAAATTTGCCCATTCAGCTAACTGCTCCCAGGTAAGATTCTGAACATCAACGTCAGCTGGCTTATATTGCAACGCTTTTTTATTAATGAGCGTAAGATATACATCAGCTCCAACAGGGAGGAAATATCTTTTACCATTAAAAACAGTCATGGAATCAAAACCTTTAGAAAAGTGCCTATCGGTCCATTTGCTAACATAAGGTGAAAGGTCTACTACTAAACCATTTTCAACCCACTCTGGCATTTTAGTGGCATAAGCAATAATAACATCAGTAGTAATTTTTCCTGTTTCCTTTTGTACTTTTACTTGTTTTAACATTGTTTCATCATCCATTGTTTGGAAAACAACTTTAACGTTATACATTTCCTCAAATGGCTTGATAATCTCATTTAAAATAAATTCTTTTTCTGTTGGAGGAGTCCAAAGCCTTGAACTAACAACCAACGTTTCAACACTAAAAGCCATAATAACTGTAATTACTAATAACAAAACAAATAATCTTTTCATAACCCCACCTCCTCATGGAATAAGTTAGAATTATACAATTACTTTGAAAACAAATTTTATTGTCAAATATGTTAAAATAATTACAAGATTCTTTATAATCATCTAGTATTTTTTCAAAATATTGATAGATAGTTTTTCTAATAAAGTTATGGTCAACTTCAACTCGATAATACCATATTTAAATTTTGTAAAAAAATATTATTTATTTCAATTTTATGGAAATAATCTCCATTATATTCTAAAATTTGAAAAAAACTTTCTTTTATGGAGGTGTATTATGAAACTAAATTTTAATAAATATATCGAAAAGTTAAAAGAATTAAAGGAAAACTCATTGGTTAATTTACTAAAAGAATGGAATCCAAAAAATGAACTTTTTCTTAAGGTAGATGAAAAAGGTAACTATAAGGATTTCAAGGGAGATACAATTATTTTTTTCTTGGAAGAAGAAGAAGAAGATAAAAAAAAGGTTTTAAATATTCAAAAAAAATTATATTCTAAATTAGGCAATTATTTAGCACCCCCTTTATCAGAAAAATATTTTCATATGACATTACATGATCTTTGCAATTATAATATAACTAAAGAAATTGAAAATTGTATAATGAACAATAAAGAGAAGGCAAGAAAAATACTAGAAGAAATAAAATCAAGTAAAAAAATCAAGATGAAATCTTTAGGTCTCTACAATGGTGGCTCAGCCATTGGAATAATGTTTTCTCCAACAAATGAAGAGGAATTAAATCTACTATTAAATACTAGAAAAAAATTTGATACTTTGATCAAACAAAATGACTTTTACATTCCACATGTAACATTAGGATATTATTTGCCAATTGATTATAATGATAAAATTAGAAGAAAAATATACAACACATTAGTTCAAATTAATGCCGATCTTGAAATAGCGATAAATTTTAAAAACTTAGAGTATGTTATTTTTGAAAATATGGATATGTATAAAAAATAACATAAAAAAAATTCTCCCCCTTTGATATATAAAAAGGGGGAGTAAATTTGTTTTATTTTATAATGTAACCTATTAAATAACCATTTTTAAAAACTTTATTTTCCTTTATTGTATAATTTTCATTTTTTTGAAAAACTAAGTATCCTATTTTAAATACATTATCTAATTTTTTCATTCCATGTGGAGAAAATTTTATTATTTCATATGTTAACTCTTCGCCTGCCGAGTGTTTATTCATATGGTTTCCATTTTTCCATCTTTTTGAATATGTTACATCGTATATTTTTCCTTCAACTGCTACATATGCTTTCATACCATTTTTACCATTGTACATACTTAAATCTCTGTAAGGAATAATTAAAAGACCTACTTGATAAATATTATCCCAAGTTGTAAAGTCTGAATATTTTTTCTCTTTTATAAAATATGTTACTTCCTTATCTTCCAAATTAAAACCTATTTTTTCTTTCCAAGTTTTTGAATTAGTTACATCGTATACTATTCCTTCATATGAAATTAAAAATTTTTTACTATTGAATTTCTTTAAATCTTCAATAGTAAAACCTAATATTCCAATAGGCTTGTATTTTTCAACTATAGCTTTTCCATGTGGTGAAATAGAATATATTTCATAAGTGTATTCCTTCCCTGCTTTAAATCGTCCATTTGCATGCACACCGCCCACCCAAGCTTTTACATCGCTTAAATCGTATACTAATCCATTTACTGAAACCCAAGAAATTCCATTTTCACCATCATTCTTAGTAAGACTCTCATATGATATAACAAACATATTTTCATTATTTAACATATCTTCCAATGATAAAGAAAAGCCTAAAAACACAATAAAAATTAAGAATACACTAAATAACCTTTTCATAACTACCCCTCCTTCAAAAATTAAAATAGCCAAGGATTTAATAAGTGAATTAATAAAAATGCAACCAATAATACACCTAAGCTTCTATGAAAGTAAATCCACTTACGTTTTAAAAATTTCAATTTTCCTAATAAATAAAATAAGAACATCAAAATAATCATCCACCATAATAAACTACCTGTATGAAAATAAAAATTATATCCTAATGCTAAAAAACCATGTATAAAACCACTTATTACCAAAAAAATACCTGTTATTTTGTGATATTTTTTTAAAAATCTTATTAAAAATGTTAATTTGCCATTTTTTAGTTTTTGATTTAAAAGCCTTAGAGGAAATGAACTAAAGTTAAATACTAATAGTGATACATTGAACCAGCCTAGAAATTCAACCATTATAATCTCTCTCCTTTAGAATAATTCTATCCTTGGATGAAAATCTTCATATACATCTCTTGAATCATTTTTGTAAATTAGACCAAGTGCTAATTTACTAGTATCCATAGCAATCTCAAAAGCTTTTTTTCTATCAGTTGGGTCATAATCTTCTGGAAGAATATATGTATTTTCTTTGTACCATTGATATGTATTATATTTATTAAAAGTAACACACGGTTGTAAAATATCTATCAAAGCATATCCCTTATGGTTAATTGCTTTTTTAATTAATTCTACAGTTAATTCTGTATAACCCATAAACGTTCTGGCAACAAATGATGCATTCAAAGCAACTGCAACAGCAATCGGATTAAATGGATCAATATAAACTCCATCAAATTGTAATGTCGTTTTTACGCCTTTTGGAGTTGTTGGTGAAGCTTGACCTTTTGTTAATCCATATATCATATTGTCATGAACTATATTAACGATATTAGGATTCTTCCTTATTGTATGAATAAAATGATTACCTCCTTCTCCATATGTACATCCATCACCACTTTCGGCAATTACAACTAGGGAAGGATTTGTCAATTTTATTCCAGTTGCAACTGGTAGAGTTCTACCATGTAAACCATTAAACATATTCACATTAACGTACTGAGGCATCTTTGCTGCTTGACCAATACCTGAAACAATAACAACTTGATTAGGCTTTAAGTTTAATTCAGAAAGTGCAGTTTTTAATTCATTAAGTATTCCAAAGTTACCACAGCCTGGACACCAAGCAATATCAGCATCAGGAATATCATATAATTTTACGTTCAACATTATAACGCCTCCCCAATCTTTTCTTTCAACTCTTCTACAGAGAATGGAAATCCATCGTATTTCAAAATCCTATTCGACGTGTCAATACCAAATTCCATTCTAACTAAATCTGCAAATTGCCCAGTAGCATTTTGTTCAACAAAAATAACTTTCTTAGCCTTTTTCAAATAATCTTCAACCTTTCTTGCAAGAGGATAAACCTGAGGAAAATGTAACATAGCAATTTTTTCATTATTTAATTCTTCTATCGCTTCTTTTAAAATTTGAGAAGTTGAACCCCAAGAAACAAAAAGATATTCATAATCTTTATTCCCACACAATACTGGTGAAATAAAATCTTTTAAAATTTCATTTAACTTTTTCATTCTTTTATTTACCATATCTACTCTAACTTTTGGACTTTCAGTTATATGTCCGTATTCATCGTGTTCATCACTATCAACTCTAACTACACCTTCTCCATATCCAGGAATTCCTCTAGGAGAAATTCCATTCTCAGTAAGTTCATATCTTTTATAATCTTTTGTAGTTTCAACAATGTATCTATGAACTTCAACACTTGGCAACTTTTCAACGTTATAATATGTATCCAAAAAATATTGATCTGTTAAAATAAATACTGGAACTTGAAATTTGTCTGCAAAGTTAAAAGCTTGAGCAGACAAGTAAAAAGCTTCTTCTAGAGTTGAAGGGGCAAGAATTATTCTTGGAAATGTACCATGGCCTGCATATAGGACTAAATTCAAATCACCTTGTTCTGTCCTTGTAGGAAGCCCAGTAGCCGGGCCTGGCCTTTGACCTAAATGAACAACTATCGGTGTTTCAATCATTCCAGATAAGCTGATTGCTTCTTCCATTAACGCAAAACCACCACCAGAAGTAGAAACAAGTGCACGTGCACCAGCATACCAAGCCCCTATAACCATATTTGCAGCAGCAATCTCATCTTCAGCCTGATCCACAATTATTTTTTTATCTTTAGACATTTTTGCAAGTTCAGTAAATACAGCAGTAGCAGGAGACATTGGATAAGATGATATAAAATTACAGCCACCAGCAACCGCTCCATTAGCAACTGCTTTTGAACCATTAAATAACATATGCTTCTTAACATCATTGTTTTTTTCAATTTCAAAATTAATATTCAAATCTTTACCAATTTCAAAGCCCTTTAAAATTGAATTTAGGTTACTTTGAATAACATTTTCTCCTTTTTCTGAAAAATATTGTTTTACTGTATTTTTAACAACTTCCATATCAGCATTAATTATTCCAGACAATATTCCTGCAGCAACAGAATTTGCATAAATAATACTTCCAAACTCCTTGGAAATATCAATTAAAGGCACAAAGATAGCATTTTTTTCACCTTTTATGAATTTTTCTTCTCCTATAATTATTGTTTCATCGTCTATTCTATCACGCAATCTTTCAATAGCATTTGAATTTAAAACAACTAATAGGTCAATCTTTCTTCTAAATGCCCTAACAGGCTTTGAAGAAATAACAATTTCAGTAGAATTATTTCCACCTCTTACTCTTGACATATATTCTTTTGTTGCAAATACATAGTAGCCAGAGTTTTTGGCAATATTTGTAAATAAATTTTCAACAGTTTGCACTCCTTGACCAGCAGCTCCGCTAAGTACTATTGAAAAAATTTCTTTCATATAATCACCCCTTTTAATTAGTTCTAACTAATTATACCATATTGATAATAATTCTCAAAATTAACATTAATTTAAAACTTTTTATATAATAAAAATTTTATCGATTTATATTAAACACTTAAAAAAAAAACGGGCTTAAATAAGCCCGTTTTTTAAATACATTATATAATCAAAAATTTTTTTCTAATAGCTTTGATATAGATTTATCACTAAAAATTTTTCTTACTAATAGATAGGAAAGTTTATTGGAAAATCCTGGAATATAAAGTGGTTTGTTTTTTGAATAAGCTTTTAATGCTCCTTCGACAACTTTCTTTGCACTCATTGTTTTATCTGAATTCTGCATATTAGCTCTTTCAAAAAATCTAGTTTTTGTCTTTCCAGGTGCTAAACACATAACATGAACATTGTGTTTTTTTAGCTCAGCCCAGAGTGCATACGATAAACTATAAACATAGGCTTTTGTCGCACCATATACTGCAAAGTGTGGAATAGGAAAGAATCCTGCAACTGAACCAACGTTTATTATTCCACCTTTTCCTTTTTCAATAAACTTTTTTGAAAAATGATAACTTAAAATCGTTAATGCTTTAATGTTTACAGATATCATATTTTCATATATTTCTTTATTACCATTAACAAATTCTCCGTACCAACCGAATCCTGCATTGTTAATTAGATGATCAATAGGATAATTATCTAATTTTTTAATAAGATCTTCCATATCGTTTGATAAATCAAAAGACAATGTCTCAACCCTAATATTTTTATTAACACTTTCTATTTTTCTTTTCACACTTTCTAGTCTCTGCTCACTTCTTCCCACTAAAACCAAATTCAAATCCATTTCAGCAAGTTGATATGCAAATTCCTCACCAATTCCTGAAGAACCGCCTGTTATTAAAACCCATTCACCTTTTTGAAATTTTGGCATAATTTTACCTCCACCATTAAACTTTAAAAATACCTAGATCATTTTTTTTATTTTTTGATGGTCCCATATTAAATGTTGAACCAAGAGCCAAAACAGTTGCAAGTTCAATTGGAAGACCCACTTTAACTATTTTTTCAACGGTTTTTTTAACATCGTACTCGACAAATTTAAATCTATAACTAAACACACCTTTATCAATTTCTAATATTAAATAAGTTGCTCCTGGTTTTCCATCCTTGGTTCTACCAACACTACCAGGATTTAAAATTGTTTTTCCATACAAATGCTTTGCCATAGCCAAATGAGTATGGCCATTAACTATGATATCTTCTTCAACTGATCCTGCAATTAATTTTAATCTTTCTGGATCGGTAGATGGTTTTACATATTCCAATAAGTGATTCAAAGGACTTCCATGCACAAGTAAAATTTTAACTCCTTCAACTTCTAATGAAAGTTTTTTTGGAAGATTTTTTAAAAATTCTTTGTTATTTTTACTTGTTACTTTAATTGTCCATGATAATGATTCATCACCAACTTCAGTTTCTCTTCCAGGATTATAAGAACAACCACAACTTGTTTTTTCAAACCCAACTGCATCATCATAGTTTCCCATTACCGAAATAATATTTTCCTTTTTTATTTTTTCTATAACCTCATTTGGACTTGGCCCATAACCTACAAGATCCCCAAGGCAAAATATCTTATCAACATTTTCCTTTTTTATATCTTCTAAAACACTTTCCAAGGCTTCTAAATTTGAATGTACATCTGAAATAAATGCTATTTTCATCATTTTATCAACCTCCATTATTATTTATACCACAATTCAATACCTATGCTTTTTTAAATTTCTTTCTCGTTGTATTTGCTATTTTAACTAGTGTAAGCATTACTGGAACTTCAACTAATACTCCAACAACAGTTGCAAGTGCAGCTCCTGAGTTCATTCCAAAGAGAGAAATAGCAACTGCAACTGCAAGTTCGAAGAAATTGCTTGCTCCAATCATTGCAGCAGGTACAGCAATTGAATGTGGAACTTTCCAAAAATAAGCCCAGAAATATCCAATGGTAAAAATAAGAAAAGTTTGAATAATTAACGGAATTGAAATAAGTAAGATGTGTATAAAATTCTTTTCTATAGTCTCACCTTGGAAGGAGAAAAGAAGTATTAAAGTCAGAAGAAGCCCAATAATAGAGATTGTTGAAAATTTTGGAATGAATTTTCTTTCAAGATATTCTTTTCCCTTATTCTTAATTACATAATGCCTTGTGATTATTGCTACAATTAAAGGAATAAGAACAAAAATAACTACTGAAAATATAAGTGTTTTGAAAGGTACTGTAATATTTCCAACTTTCAACAAAAATGAAACAATGGGAGCAAAAGCAAACAATATTACAAGATCATTAATAGCTACCTGAACAAGAGTATATAAGGCATCTCCATTTGTCAAATAGCTCCATACAAAAACCATAGCTGTACAAGGTGCCGCTCCAAGCAAAACAGCTCCTGCCACATATTCAGATGATAACTCAACACCAATTATATTTCCAAAAACTACTTTTAAAAAGAAATAGGCTATAAAGTACATTGTAAAAGGTTTGATCAACCAATTAACAGTGAGAGTAATTATAAGTCCTTTTGGATTTCTCCCTACATTTTTAATACTTGAAAAATCTATTTTCAGCATCATAGGATAAATCATTAACCAAATTAAAATTGCAATTGGAATTGACACATTTGCATATTCCCATTTGCTTAGAGTTTTTGGAACTTGAGGAAAAATTTTCCCAAGTAAAAATCCACCAATTATACAAAGAGCTACCCAAATACTAAGATACTTTTCAAAAAATTTCATTTTCTTTTTCATCATTTTACCTCCTTTCACATCTACCAGGATTTTTTAAATACTCATTCATTTTTTTTAAATCATTTTTAAATGGTTCAATTTTAGCCAATTCTTTTAATATCTCATTTATGAAGCTATATCTTTTTAACATCTCTTGGTTTAAACTATAGTAAGTCCAATATGAATTTTTTCTTTTATTAATTAAATTCAAAAACTCAGCCTGTTTTAAATGTTTTGAAACATTAGATTGGGTTATATTAAGAACATTTTCAATATCACAATTACATACTTCTGTATTAGAAATTAAAAATAGTATCCTTGCCCTTGTTTCATTTGAAAATAATTTTATAATTTCTATAACTTCAATCATAAAACCACCTCTTAACTATATGACCATATGGTAATATAATTATAACTTTTATTCCTATATATGTCAAAAAAAATTCCCGCACATATGTGCGGGAATAAAATTTTTTTATATTTTAATTACCACTCTCCTGTAATAGCAAACACGTGAACATTTACTTCGTTTGGAAGAATTATTTCTTCTATTATGCCATTTATCTCAAATCTAATAATTTTTAAACCACATTTAATAAATTGTTTTTCTCCTGTCAAAACAAATCTATAATCTGAAATAATATCAATTTTTTCAGAACACCAATCAGGAATTTTCATTTCAAAATCTTTGCCATTAACTTTAAAGATTACATTATAATCTCCATGATTTGCAGCAACTAAAAGATATAAGTTTTTCACAAATGTTTTTTCAAATTTTAAAACTTGTCCATTACACCTTATATTGTCATTTCCATTTTCATGTATTTTAAATGGTACTTTATAATTCTTTATCTTTTCTATTATCTCTTGTGGAAGATAACTCCCAAGAACTGATCCAAGATTATCAAAATTTCCTTTTTCATTTATTGAATCAGCTATTCCATTGTTGTTCAAAACATTTTCAAGATTAAACAAGATAAAATTGTCATATTTTTTGAATGTTAAAAAACTTTCCGTTTTGTTTTCAAAATCTCTAATTTCTACTTTTTCTATTTTGAGTGTTAATTTCCCGTTTTCGTAAAAAGCAGAAATATCAGATGTTGAAACTCCTATTTTTTCAGGAATTAAAACTACTTGATCAATAATTCCTGCCCCTTTTAATATAACCCTAAACTGATCTAGCTTTAATTCACCAAGATGAACATAACTTCCATTTAAAGATCCAGTTACTTTATCATAACCAGATGAAACCGTACAATCGTATCCACCATTTCCAACTATTATAACATCATAAACTCCAGGAGAAACATTGAACTTGAGTCTTACATTATCTTCAAATGAAAGAGCGCTTGAACCACCAAATTTAGCATCAACCAAAACTTGAACATCGGATAATCCCCAGTCACCAGCTTCTGCTTCCAAAACTTGTAAGGGATATGATTTTAAGAGCTTTCCTTCCGATAATTTTTTTAATTTATCGGGCATAATTTCTAAAAATAACATTGTTCTAACTGCTGAAATAGTTGATTCAGCACCTGCATTGTAGTTTATATGAGCAAATTCCATTCCATCATATCCTTCACTATTTGGACCATACATAGGTTTTCCAAGCCTATTTAACCCTTTGTACCATCCTGCCATGAGGGAGGCTAAAACACCTATTTCTTCATCTCTTGTTTCGAGATAATATTTTATTGCTCCAACTGTAATACTTTCAACTGCATAAGAAAGTTCAGGAAAAAGTTTTACTTTGTCTGAAATTTCATATATAAACCCCGTAGACAAGAAAATTGGCCCTTCTATTTCAAGAGCTTTTTTTGCGTATTCTAAATATTTTTTATCTTTTAAAACTCTATAACTTTCTACAAGAGCTTCCACATACCTATTTCCCCATCCATGCCAGAGTATTTTATCTTTATAAGTTTTAAAAAATCCATACTGATAAAGTCCCAATATGGCATCTGCAGAATTCCTGATTTCATTTTTAACATTAATTCCCAAATCATTTAATGCACACAAACCAAGAATGTAAACTGATGTCTGATCGCCCACTCCATTTAACAATCCAGCATCAACATAGTTGGATAATAACTCATAACCCTTCTTAGCATTTTCAAGAAATGTAAAATCATATTTTGAAATTTTTGATAAAGCCCAAAATGCCCTAACAGCCCACCATGAATGCTGCTTTGAACTTGTTATACCAGTTTTGTTTATAGTACCATCAACATATGCAAAATTATAAAAGTCTCCGTCATAATCTTGCATTTGAACAATAAATTTTGCTGCTTTTTTTGCTAAATCAAGATATTTACTATCTCGAGTAAATTCATACATTTCAACATATGTAACAACTGCTCTTGAAACATCATCAACACATATATCCCCTTCTCCTTTTGCAGGAATTTTCCTATAACCATCTGAAGTTTTATCAGCATATACAAAATATCCTCTCACCATTTCTCCATTTAATACAAAATCTTCTCCTAAAAACTCCAAGTGATTTGTATTAATTTGTGAAAATAAAAATGCTCCAAAAAATAAAAAAATAAAAATTAAAATCTTTTTCATATAATCACCTCTTATAATACTCTCTCATTTTTGCATTTTCTGGCAAATTCATTATTTCATTTAAAACTCCTTCTACCTGCTCTTCAGACCTGGTTCTTGGATCTCTAAAAAGAAGTTCTTTTAAAACATTTATATCTCCTTTAGTAAATGCTTCAAGTGCCATTTCCATTCGCATTATTCTCGGCTTTAAGTAATACTTAATAACTCTTTCTGATAATTTTGGCATAATTTGTTCAGGATGTATTCCCGATGAATCTACCCACGCTGGAATTTCAACAGCTACATCGTTGTCTATTCCTTCTATTGCTCCGTTGTTTAGTATGTTAACAACAAATCTTTGTTTTTTATTGTTAACTATTGAATCTATAAATGGAACGTGTTGTTCTCCACTAAATTTTTTTGGATTAATTATGCTTTCAATTTCTTCTTTGAAAATTTCATTATTCATATAATCTTTGTAAGTATTATAATCCAACAATTTGATATTTGGATTCATTGAAACAAAATTTGCTAATTTATTAATCGTTTCAGTAATTTCTTTTATGTTGTTCTGATACCATTTCCAACCAATTTGTGAATCGGCACCACCAAATTTTCCATACCATTTTTTCTTTGTTTCAAGGTCATAATTATATTTCCAGGAAGAATTCCTCACAGTATCTCCTATAGGCATTTGTCCATAAAATTTATACATATCTATAGCAGCTAAAGAAAGCTGGTCATCAAAAGGATGTTTTGGTTCATAAACATTATTTCCTATCCATTCATCTATTACCTTATATCCATCTTTACCATCATACAAAAATCTATTTAACCATATACCATGATTTACACCTGCAACTTGCCAATCTAATTTGCTTATATCAAGCCCTATAACTTCAGCTAAGCGATGTACACCGTAGTGTCCATGACAAAAACCAACCATATTTATTGGTACATTTCTTAAAATCAATGTGGTTCCTTCAAACACTGGATTTGCAGCCTGCAATAGCCATGCGTCTTTTTCACCCTTTTCTTCAACTAATCTTGCAACTTTTAAAAATAAATCCAATTGATTAAAATTCGATATTGTGTAATAATCTGATACCATGTTAAATTCTTGTGAATCTATTCCTCTATAGTAGCCCCATTTTTCTCCTATTTTCCTAACTTTTTCTAAATAATCATGCCCACCTGCCATAGCTGTATTAATTACAAACCTTGCTCCATCAATTGCTTCCTCAAGGTTTGTAGTAGTTTTAAATTTTAATTTTGCTCCCATTTCTTCATTTAATTTATTTGCAAGGATGTATGTTGAATTTAACCTTGATTCATCTATATCCATCAAACAAATTTCAACATCTTTAAATTCAAGTATTTTTGTAAAATCGCTAATAATTCTTAAAGAAAAAACGGCGCTCCCCGCGCCAACTATTGCAACCTTAAACATATATTTACCCCCTTATCCATTTTTCAACTTTTTCAATCTCAATTGTTGCAAGTGCTATGTAATTATCAGCTGCCCCATAATAAACATAATACTTGTCTTTATATCTAACCATTGCATCTGAAAATACTACATTTGGAACTCCTCCAAATATTTCTCATTCTTCTTCTGGTTCCAAAATTGGCGTCTCAGAACGTTTAATAACCTTTGTTGGATCATTTAAATCGAGTACAATAAATCCCAATCTGTATGTATATCTTGGCCCCTCTTGAACTCCATGGTACAATAGAAGCCAGCCATATTCAGTTTTAATTGGTGGAGCTCCTGCACCAATTTTAACATTATCCCAGTAATCTTTTCTTGGAGATGCTATTTTTACATAATCTCCCCAGTGAATTAAATCATCTGAAAAAGCAAGCCAGATATCTGGTTCTATCCTGTGTATAAGAACATACTTTCCATTAATTTTTTCTGGAAATAAAGCAGCATCCTTATTCGGACTTTCGGGAAGTATAGGTCCAAATCTTTCGTAAGTTATAAAATTTTTGGTACGTGCCATTGCAACCTTAATTCCAGTAGGAGAATATGCTGTGTAATTTACATAATAATATCCATCTAAATATGTAATTCTTGGATCTTCAACGCCGTATAGTTCCTCTTGAGTTGCTGGTGAAAAAACTGGTTTTTCAAATCTATTCCAATTTACTCCATCAATACTTACAGCATAACCCATTCTAGAAACCATATCTTCACCCTGCGCTCTGTATAACATATGAAACAACTCTCCATCGTATACTACTGCTGGATTAAAAACAAATCTACTTTCCCAAAGGTGATTTGGATTTGGTGCAAATAAAGGATTTCTTGGATGACGTTCAAGTTTCAGCTCCATATAAATTCCTCCTCTCATCAACTTATTTTAAAGATACTGAAATTCCCTGCAAGAAATATTTTCTAAAAATTAAGAAAATTAAAACCATAGGTATTGTTTGAATTACTGAACCAGCAAGTATTGGTCCAACATAACTACTATATTCATGGTTGAAACTTGCAAGCAAAACCGATAACGGCATTTTATTGTAATCTTTCATAACAATTAAAGGCCACATGAAGTTATCCCATGCACCTATAAATGTAAATAAGCCAACAATAGATGCTGTGGAACGTGCTAGTGGAAACATGACTCTTGTTACAATCCAAAAAGTATTTGCTCCGTCTATCTTAGCTGCTTCAATATAATCATTTGGAATTGATTTAAATGTTTGGGCAAACATAAAGCTTCCCCAAGCACTTATTATAGAAGGTAAAATTATTGCTGAATATGTGTTTAACAATCCAAGAGTTTTTATTAAAACAAATAACGGAACTATAAACATAAATCCAGGAAAAAGCATTTGAAAAAGAATAAAATTAAAAACACCTTTTCTACCCTTAAATCGAATTTTAGATAAAATATATCCAAAAAATGCCGAGGAAACAATTACAGAAAAGGTAATAGTAACTGAGATGAATATACTATTTAAGAGTGCTCTAAAGAAAGGTCTTTGAAGTTTATCTGACATCAAAAATATAAATTTATAATGCTCTAATGTAAATTTTGTAGGCCAAAAGCGTGTATAAATTTCACTTGTTGGCTTAAAAGATGAAAAAAGAAGCCAGAAATATGGGTAAATCCATATTATAGAACCTAAAAATAATAATGTGAAAGTAATGTACGGAAATTTCTTTTTCTTAGTTTTTTTCATACAAGAGACACCTCTCTTTCAACTAAAAAACGAACAAGCAAAACACAACCATAACTTAGAAGCCCTGTGACTACAGCCAAACTTGCCGCATATGAAGGATCCATTCTCTGAAAAGCCGTTGTATAAATATGCATCATAAACGTAAGAGTCCTTCTCATAGGGCCTCCACCTGTTATCATATAAGGTTCTGTAAATATTCCAAATGTTAAATTAACAGCAAAAACAAGAACTGTAGTTAATGCAGGATTAATTAATGGAAATGTTATTTTCCAAAACTTTTGCCAGTTAGTAGCTCCGTCAAGTTCGGCTGCCTCGTATAAAGATTTTGGAATAGCATTTAAACCTGCAAATAAAATCAATCCATAATAACCAACAAACTTCCATGTTACCATTATTGCAATTGAAAGAAGAGCAAGTTGCGGATCACTAAACCAAGGAACAGTAATACCAAAATTTTTATATAAAAAACTATTTATTGGACCACTCTCTGAAAAAAGATTAGAAAAAAGAATCGAATATGCAACACCAGATGAGACATTTGCTATCAAAAAGCTTAAAGCAAAAAAAGTTCTAAATATATTTACTCTGTATAATGCAAGCGCAAAAAGTAATGACAAACCAAGTACCATCGGAATGAAATAAACCATAAAATTAACTGTATTTAAAAAAATTCTCCAAAAAATTGGATCACTGAAAAGCCTTATAAAATTTCTAAATCCCACCGGTCGCGGTGAACCAAAAAAATTCCATTTAGAAAATGAAAGAATTACTAACCAGACAAAGGGATAACCCCAAAAAATTGCTGTGTATATTAAGTAGATGGAAGAAAATCCCCACCCAAGATAATTTTCTCTTTTTCTTAATTTAGAAACCAAATAAATCCCTCCTAAATAGAACTCTTTCTTTTAATAAATTTTGTGAATAGAGACATCATTATTGGATGTATGTCATGTCCCACCAAAAGTTCATATATTCTCTTAGCAGCTAGTGAGCCCATTTCATCTTTAAAAACTTTTAAAGTAGTCAAAGGTGGATCAAAACTCTCTGCACTTATAATGTCATCAAATCCTATAACTGAAACATCTTTTGGAACTTTGAAATTTCTCTTTTTCAGTTCCCTTATCACCCTCATTGCAGTTATATCATTTGACGCAAAGATCGCTTCGGGTTTTTCGTTCTTTCTAAGCATAAAATCTATTACATCAGACATGTTATCTTTAATGTCGTCATATTCATAATATTTTGGAAGAAGTCCAGCTTCTTCCATTGCACTTGTGTACCCATCAAATCTTCCTTTAAATCCATATGAATTTAAAGGTCCATTCACATAGCAATATAACTGTTTGTAAAAGAACTTTATAGTTGAAAAATATAATTTTTATGGAAAAGTTGGCTAGTTTTAGCCAACTTTTTTAGTTTTTCATTTTTTGAATGATATAAACAAATGTTGAACAAATATATATGGTATATTACTTGAATTTTCTGTTTTCTCTTAATTTTATCCTACTCATATAATATATATCTACGTTTTTTGATATTTTTTATTTTTTTAATCCATTTCTAAGTAAATCCTAAGTAATTTTTAAGTATTCATTAAGCTTTTTAGTGTAAGATTAAAATTGTCAACGAAAAATATCATAAAAGGAGAAGTGATTAACATGAAAAAAGTAATAGCTTTTGCAGTTTTAAATTTTTTATCAATTGTTTTATTTGCTGGAAATTTAACTGTGGATAAACAGGTAAATTCTTTACCATATGAAACACTTTCTGCAAGTGAAGTAGAGGGTATAATGCAGATGAGGGAAGAAGAAAAATTAGCAAGAGATGTTTATTTGGAATTATATAAAACATGGGACTTACCAGTGTTTTATAACATTGCGCAATCTGAGCAAACTCATATGGATGCAGTAAAAACTTTAATTGAAAAGTATAATCTTAAAGATCCAATAACTGATGAAGATTTTGAAAATATTGGAGTATTTAAAAATGAAGAACTGCAAAATTTATTTAATGAACTTTTATCACTTGGAGAAAAATCATTAAGCGATGCTTTAAAAGTAGGAGCAACAATTGAAGATCTAGATATTTTTGATTTAGAAGAATTATTAAAAAGTACTGATAATGAAGATATCAAATTTATTTACAACAATCTAATGAAAGGATCAGAAAATCATATGAGATCGTTCATAAAAAACCTTGATAAACTCGGCAAAACTTATACTCCACAATTTATATCATTGGAAAGATTTAGAGAAATTTTAAAATTTTGAATAAAAATTATTAAGACTTTAAAAACAAAAATCCCCATCTTTCATAATGAGAGATGGGGATTTACATTTTTTCATTCAAGTTTTTATAAATTAAATACTTTTTCTTTTAAAAATACTTTTTCTTCTAACCTTATATCTCTTGATGAAGCTCCGACTCTTATTCTATATTCTCCTTCTTCAAGTACCCATTTATCCTTACAAAAACTAGTTAAATCTCTTAATGCAATCTTTATTGATATTTCTTCTTTTTCGCCTGGTTTTAACATTTTCGTTTTATAAAAACCTTTCAATTCCTGGAACGGTTTATCTAACCTTGCTTTAGGAGCTTTAACATAAACCTGAGCAATTTCTTTACCTTCAACATTACCACTATTTTCAATTTCAAAACAAATTTCGATATTTTCATCATCATGCTTCACAATCAAATTTTTGTAATCAAACTTAGTATATGAAAGGCCATATCCAAACTCAAATAATGGATCGATTTGGAATGTATCATAATACCTATAACCAACGTAAATATCTTCCTCATATACTACCTCTAATGGATTTTCAACTGGTTTGCCAGGAAACGACTTTGAAGGAATATCCTGATAATCCTTTGGAAAAGTTGTTGGAAGCTTTCCAGAAGGATTTACAGTCCCCAAACAAACATCTGCAACAACTCTTCCAGCTTCTTGCCCCGGCTGCCAGATAAGTAGTAATCCATCCACCAACTCAATCCAGCTTGCAATTTCTATAGGACCACCTATATTAAGTAACACTATAACCTTCTTTCCTTTACTATGAAATTTTTTAGACACATTTTCTATAAGCTTTTGTTCATCATCACTTAAATAATAATCTCCTTTTACAGCCCTTCTATCAACAAATTCACCAGAAATTCTACTAATTACAATAATAGCTAAATCATTTGTTTCAGAAGCTTCATCAATCATACTTTCATCCAAAATATCTTCTGGTAGTTTTGGAGGAATTTTTAAATTAAACTCATTGACATAATTTGGCCTATAATTTCCATTTCTAAGTTCAAATACTTTCTCTTTATAGAAATTTCCAATTTTTTCATCTACTTTAACTCCTTTTTCTTTAAAACCTTCAAAAATACTTATAGTATACCTTGGATGTGTATCTCCACTACCAAATCCACCTTTTACAGTTTCAATCTGACCTGTTCCAAAAATTGAAACTTTTGCATCAGCACTAAAAGGTAATACATCGTTATTCTTCAAAAGAACAACTCCTTCAGAAGCAGCATTGTAAGAAATTCTAGCATGTTTTTCAAAATCTGGAGCATTAGAATATTTATATCCTTTGAATGATGGAGTCTTCATCAAAATATTTAAAATTGTCCTTACCCTTTCGTTAATAATATCATCAGTAATTTCACCCTTTTCATATGCCTGTTTCAACTCTTTAATTTCATCTTTTCTATCTTTAAAAACATTGTAAGTTTTGCCAGGCATAATTAAATCATTACCTGCTTTTATTTGTTCAACAGGATTATCACCAGCAAACCAATCACTCATTACAAAACCCTCAAATCCCCATTCTTCTCTCAAAACCTTTGTTAAAAGCCATTTATTTTGAGAGCAATATTTTCCATTTAATTTATTGTAAGCACTCATAACCGTCCATGGCTTTGCTTTTTTCACTACAATTTCAAATCCTTTCAAATAAATTTCTCTTAATGCTCTTTCTGATACAATAGTATCTATCTTCATTCTATTTGTTTCTTGATTATTTGCAGCAAAATGTTTTAAGCTTGTTCCAATACCCTCTGACTGAACACCTTCTACAAAAGCAGATGCAAGTTCACCTGTCAAAATGGGATCCTCTGAATAATACTCAAAGTTTCTTCCACACAAAGGATTTCTATGAATATTTATTGCCGGAGCAAGCAAAAAATCAACTCCATATTCTTTAGCTTCATTCCCCATTGCTTTTCCAACTTCAAACAAAATCTCTTTATTCCAAGTAGAAGCAAGCATCGAAGCAATAGGAAATGCAGTTGCATGATATTTATTACTGTCATTTTCTCTTTCAGGATCTATTCTCAAACCTGCCGGGCCATCAGCATGAACAGTAGAAGGTATTTTTAACCTTTCTATTTGGTGAGTTTCACCCGCTGCACCTGGTACTCTAGATGACTTATTTCCAAACATTCCTGGGAGTCCTACTCCCACTAAAAGTTTTAACTTTTCTTCAACTGTCATTTGTGAAATTATTTTTTCAATATCCATTATTATGCCCCCTTAAATTATTCAAAATAACATATAACTTCGTCTATTTTTTTATTTCTCAATTTATGAGCCAATTCTCCTTTTATTTTATTCCCATGTATCTCAAATTTTTTACCATCTACAAAAACTTCAATTCTGCCAATCTTTTCTTTTAACTGAGGATTAACATATTTTACTTTAGTCTTTGAAAATAGTTTGAATTCAATTACACCGTTTTCAAAGAATTCTTTATTTATTTTCGGTTCAAAGGTAAATGTAAGTTCATTATTTTCAAGTGTAAATAATTTATCACCTATGAACATGTACTTCCACATACTTAAAAATTCTGCCGTTGAACCACTAAGGCGTGCATAAAAACCTTGACCGTGAAGATTTGGATTTGAATTTGCACTACTCACTATAAACGAAGAATTTTCTAAAATACTTCTACCATACACCTTATAATCCATGTAAGGTGGAAGTGCTGTTTTTATATCTTCATAAAACTCTTCAAGCATATCCGATTTAATTAATTCAAGTAGATACTTAAATTCCATATGCATGAAAACAGATTCATTTTCGAGCCAACCAGGTGTAAATGCTCTTATTCTACCAATACTATAGGGTTGATTTAAAATACTCTCAGAAGTTTTGTACATCTTTAGTTTTTTATCATAAATATTTGAATTCTTTACAAAATCATATAATTTTTTCTTCTCGTCTTTATCTATAACCTTAAATGCTCTAACAATTCCTTCAAGAAAATAAGGTAAAACATTAACCTCAAATTTCTTAGGTATAATTACACCATCTATAACTTCATAATCGACAAGCTCATAAGTAAAAAAGGTAGGATATATACCTTTTCCGTAATTTTTAGCCCTTTCAATTCCCTCATCAAGCTTTTTTATCATCTTCTTTAAAATTGCTAATAATTCAACTTTTGAAATCTTCTTTTTATTTCCTGTTATACTATAAAATACCTTACTTCTATATTCTTCTTTTGCATTTGAAACATTGTCCCAGTATATAAACTGATCATTGTCATTAAAATAATTTTCAAGTTCCACTTTTATTTTTTGAATGAATTCTTGCAACTCTTCAAAAACTTCAATATCTTTATTGTATTTTTTTAGTTCTTCATACATAAAATTAATTAATCTTTTCAACTCAAAAGTCTCGCTCATTCCAGAACCAAAGAGTGCTGGAAGCCCATTTAAAGCATCATTCCATCCTGGTTTGTTGGCTTCCATTTCCAAGCCCATTCCATAAGGATCAAGTGTCGCAAATTTATTTACAGCAAGTAATAATAGCTTTTCAAACATATTTGTTTTATAAATATTACCGTTTCTATCTGTCAAATAATTGTGACCTCTTTCTTGAATTATTTTTAATTTTTCATGAGATTCTCCAACTGCAGCAATTTGCCTTACCTTTCCTTTATATAATTTATACTTTTCTTTTCTTGGTTTGACATATGCATGACTGTCATATATTTTATATTCAAACTTCTCGAATAATGTTTTCTGTAATTTATCTGGATAAATTTCTTTATAAGTATCAACTAAATCCATTAAATAAGTCCAATGATCAATCCAGTAACCTTCCCCAAATTCCGCTTGTTCATGCTGAGAAGAATGATAAAAAATTTTCGAAACAAATTCATCCTCATTAACGTTCTTATCCTTAAGTTTTTCAAGAATTTCCCCTGGAGTAAAATAATTATTTAAAATAAATTCCTTTAATTCTTCATTCACACCATCTAATATCGAGGGGTCACCTTCAAATTTAAATCTTGTTCCTTTAACAACCAATGGATTGTTACCGTCAGCCTGTATTAAATTCACAAACATGCTTAAATTAAAATCCTCTATTTCTGGATGAAAGATAACATCATTCCTTCTGTTTTGTGCAACATCTCTGAAATTACCATTACCTTGAGAATATTTTTTTGCCTCTAATACGAAAAAATTATAATCTCTTTCTAAATCTCCATGTTTTCTTGAATATATATGATAAACTACCTTACCATCTTTATTTTCAAAAACTAATGGATATCCTCCTCTTAATACATTATCAAGATAATTCTGCTCACAATACTTATCAAACAACTTGTTGGAGGTTTTTGTTTTTATTTCACTAACCAATTCCTCAACAATTAAGTCTGCTTCTTCTTTTTTTGAAATGATATACTCATCCTTTTTAAGAGTATTGATATTATTATTTATCAGTCCTTTCTCTTTAGAAAAACCTATCATGCTATTAATTACTACTTTATCTTTTAGTTTTCTCTCAAAAACTCCAAAAGCACTTGGGAGAAGATTTTCATCATATTGTTCTTTTCTTAGTACTTCTTTAATTCCTAATTCTTTAAATACAAGCGGAACTTGGAGTGATGTTGAATTACCAAATAAGACATTTTTATCGTATATTACCTCAAGTAACTCATCTCCACTTGATGCAAAATAAAAATAACCATTATTAATTTCTTCTACAATTTCAAGATCACCAATTGTTGTCCTCACACTATAAAACGGTACCTTTTTTTCATAATTGTATACATGCATCCATGCACGTGCAGTATATCCCATTTCTTTGTAAAGACCATTTGAAACACCATAAGGAATAACCTCGGGGAGACCATCTATAATCTCAATATGTTTTTCATATTTATCTTCATTTTCAATTTCTACTCTTCTTACTAAAGCTGCAAAATCTTCATTTGGAAGGACAAAATAAATAACTTTTACCTTCAAACCCAATTCATTGTTTCTTTCCTCAATTTCAAGGCTATTTTTATTAATTCTCATTTCCCTTTTGAAATTAGTTAACTCAGAAAATGGTTCATAATATCTACCGTCAACTTTTATGAATGTTCTAAATCCTTTGAGCGGAGTATCCGTATGACTCTGCCCGGCAGGTTTAAATTCGAGAATTGAATTTGCCTTATTTTCAATCCCAAAACTTGCTATACACTGTCCCCTATTCACATAGAATACCCATAAAGGTATTCCATTTTTCCCGGCAATTCCTGGTAAAAAACTTGAAAATAATTTTTGCTTTGAATAGTTTTCAATCACAAAGTCAAATTTTTTCAATTTTATCACCTCTCATACATTTTTATAATACATCTATTCCTCTTGAAGCTTTCAATAAATAAAACCATTCTTGCCTATCAAGTTCTATATTTAAAGCCTCAACAGCTGTTTTTATTCTTTCAAAATTCCCACTACCTACAACAGGGTAAATTTTTGAAGGATGCTTATAAAGCCATGCATATGCTATATGCTCAGGAGTTGTATAATGATTTTTTGCAACCTCAACAAGTGCATTATGAATTCTTAAAACCCTATCATCTTTTCTTATATCTTCTTCTTTAAACAATCTTCCACCAGCAACTGGGGACCAAGCCATTGGTAAAATACCTTTTTCTTGACAATAATCCAAAGTTCCGTTAAAAAAAGAATCTACATTCCATAGTGAGATTTCAATCTGATTGTAAAGCAAAGGCAATGATAATTTTTCAACAAATAAAGACATTTGACTTGGATAAAAATTTGAAACACCAAAAGACAGTACCATTCCTCTTTCCTTTAATTTTTCAAATGCTCCAGAAATTTCTTCCACATCCATCAATGGATCTGGCCTATGAATCAAAAGAACATCTATATAATCAGTTCTCAAATCTTTCAGAGTCTTCTCCACAGATTCTATAATATGCTTTTTTGATGTATCATAATGTTTTACATACACATTAGGATGCTTATTTGAAAGTAAAACAATACCAACTTTTGAAATTAACTGAATTTTTTTCCTTAAAGAAGGATCTTTTTCTAGTACTCTTCCAAAAATTTCTTGAGCCTCATAATCTCCATAGATATCAGCAAGATCAAATGTTGTAACACCTAAATCTATTAACTTATAAATCAAACTTAACAATTCTTCTGTGGTATATTTCCAACTTTTAATTCTCATTAAACCATGAATAACTCTACTTAATTCAACCCTCATTTTTTCACCACCTCATTTAATTTTTTTTACAGATTCCCTTATAACTAACTCAGGCGGAATAACAACATTTCTAGGAAGTCTAGATCTTTTAGATGTAATTCTTTCTATCAAAATCTGTGCAGCAGTATAACCTAGTTCCCATCTCGGTTGTCTTACTGTTGTCAATTTAGGTTCAATATAATCAAGAAAAGGTGCATCGTCAAAGCCTATAATTGATACATCATCTGGCACTTTTATACCTTTTATCCGCAAAGCATCTATCGCTCCAATAGCTGTCCAATCATTAACAGCAAAAATTGCAGTAAAGTTTAAACTATTTTTAGTAAGATATTCAAATATAGCATCTTTACCATCTTGAGAATTATATCCTCTTATATTTGTATAATATATCTCTAAATCATCCACACTTTCCAAAAATCTTTTTACTCCTTTTTCTCTTTCATTAGCTGCTGGAGACCATTCAGGGCCTGGGATAAAAAGTATTTTTCTATGACCGTTTTCATATAAATACTTTATTGCATTATATGCACCCATCATATTATCAACATTTACAACGTCAAAATTTATTTCTTCCACACTAAAATCAAGAACTACCAATGGAATCCCACTTTTCAAAAACTTTTCGATATAGTTTTCTCCTCCTAAAAGCTCTGCAACTATTATTCCATCAATCTTTCTTTTAAAATATTTTTCGAGAATGTGTTTTTCATTATCAATATCCGCCTTTGGAATTGAAAGAATAACGTCAAAACCATTTTCAAAAGCACAACTTTCAATAGCCATAACGATATCGCTATAGTGATATCCTCTTATATCTGGAACTAATACACCAATAGTTTTAAAAAACACTTCGTTATTACCAAAGTATGGTTTAGGTCTAAAGTTTAATTTTCTCATTGCCCTCAAAACTTTTTTACGCGTTTCTTCTGAAACTTTATCACTACCATTAATAACTCTTGATACAGTAGCTATTGAAACATTTGCCTCTCTTGCAACATCCCTGATTCCTGCCACATAAACCACCTTCTATTCATTTTTTTGCCAAATCCTAATATAGTCAACATACATTTTAGCAGGAAATTTGGTCGTATTATCTGGATATCCAGGCCAGTATCCTCCTACTGCTAAGTTTACTATTATAAAGAAATAATTATCAAAAACCCATGGATATCCTTGACTCAAAATAGCTTTTTTAGTAACTGTGTAATAAACCGTATCATCCACATAAAAAGAAATTTTTTCTTTATCCCATATTACACCAAATCTATGAAATTCTTTTGTAAAATCTGGTTCCTCAATTTTCAGTCTATATTTCCAAGATTTTGCTTTATCCTTACTATATCCTGGGCCATGAATTGTTCCATAAACTGTATATTTATCATGTCCTAAAAATTCAACAATATCTATTTCACCACACATCGGCCAACCCACATATCTATAATTTGTCCCTAACAACCATACGGCCGGCCACAATCCCTTACCGTACGGAAATTTTGCACGAACTTCTATTTTTCCATATTTTATTTTGAATTTTCCTTCAGTATTTATCCTCGTAGAAGTATAATAATATTCACCATATGAATCTCTAATCTTCTCTTTCCTTGCTTCAATAACTAAATATCCATTTTCAAGGTACATATTTTTTCCTTCGGTATAATATTGAAGTTCAGCATTACCCCAACCTGGATTCCATCTAGAATGTCCATTTCCAATATCAAACTTCCAAACCTCAGTATTTAATTTATCTCCGTTAAATTCTTCAGACCAAACTAACTTCCATTCAGATTGTCCCATCTCTTCGCCTCCATTTGCAAAAAAAATCGAAATTAAAACAAGACAAAGAAAAATAACTAATACCTTTTTCATATAATCACCTCACAATAAATCTTTTTATTCTTCTTTTTTCCAAACTCTAATATAATCAACATACATTTTAGCAGGAAATTTAGTCGTCTCATCTGGATATCCAGGCCAGTATCCTCCTACTGCAAGGTTTACTATTAAATAAAATGGTTTATCAAACACCCAATTGTAGCCTTTGCTTAACACAAATGACTTTGAAACAGAATGATAAATTTTTCCATCAACATAAAATTCAATTCTTTCATCATTCCAAATTATCTCAAAAGTGTGAAAATCTTCTGTAAAATTTGGAGATTTTGTTATATAAATATTAGAAATACCTTCACTCCCTGAATATCCCGGCCCATGAACTGTACCATAAATTTTATTTGGTTCATGTCCAAGAAACTCAACTATATCTATTTCACCACAATTAGGCCATCCCACTTTATTAATATTTTCGCCCAACATCCAAACTGCTGGCCACAATCCTTTTCCATATGGAAATTTTGCACGAACTTCTACTTTTCCATATTTTACTTGAAATTTTCCTTGAGTTGTCATTCTCGCTGAAGTATAGTTATATGTTCCATATGAATCGCTAACTTTTTCTTTTCTTGCTTCAATAACTAAATATCCATTTTCTATATAGGAGTTTTGTCCATTAGTGTAATATTCAAGCTCTCCATTACCCCAACCTGGAATTTTTTTTAAATGACCATTTCCAACCTCAAAATTCCAAACATTTTTATCTATTAAATAATCATCAAAATCCTGTGACCAAACAAGCTTCCAGTTGTCACCATCAGAATCTATTAACTTACAAGAGACAAAAATAAATAAAATAATTGTTAATGTAAATATTAATACTTTTCTCATAATATCACCTTCATTCACCAGTTATTCCTGTTCTTTCAAGGCTTTCCACAAATTGCCTTTGTAAGAATAAATAAGTAATAAGTAATGGTAAAATTGTTATAAAAGTTGCGGCAAGACGTATTCCTTCATTAATCCTGTTAACTGAATTTCCTGTCGATGATGGAAACATCTGGGCATATCTCCATATAAAATCTCTTAAAGCAATTGGAAGTGTTTTAATTGAATTTCCCAAAATAAGACCTGAAATAAGCGTTTCATTCCAATACCATACAAGAGAAAAGATAAAAGTTGTTACTAATGCTGGAATTGAAAGTGGAAGCATTATAGTCCAAAAAATTCTAAAAGGACCAGCTCCATCAAGCTCTGCTGCCTCATCAAAAGCTTTTGGTAACATTTGAAAAAAATTATAATAAAGCAATATAAAAATTGCACTTTTTATTCCCTGACCAAAAAGTGCAGGTAAAAATGAGGCAAGCGGGGTTCCGACAAGCTTTAACTTACTAAAAAGCATGTACTTAGTGACAAGTGTGGTCTGAGCTGGAATCAAAAATGTTGCAAGAACTAAGAAAAGCCAAAACTTTTTTAAAGGAATATCAAACCTCTGAAGCCCATATGCAATTATTGCAGTACTAAAGGTTTGAATCAACGCAGGCACCACTGAAAGATAAATACTGTTAATTAATGTCTTTGATACATCCAAAACTTCCCAAGCTAATTTATAATTATCAAGAGTTGGATGTACAGGTATCCACCTAATTGTTGGATTAACAAGATCTTCTACACTCATAAAACTGGTAGTTATCATGTAAAGTAATGGATACAAGTATGCATATCCAATACCAATTAATAAAACATATAAAACTAATTTTGCAGTTGGAGTTTTTATGTATTTGTAATAAAAAGATCCTCTCATTTTTTCACCCCGTTTAATCTTTCTTTCTTAATAGTAAAAATGCAATACCTATAATTATCATCACTGATACAAAATAAATCCATGACAAAGCAGCTGAGTATGAATATGGCTTATCAATATCAAACATATGTTGAGTTATGCTTGTGTTTACAGAATTGTTTGCAAACGATGCAAGATCAACTATAGTATAAATAGTAGTAATTAAAATAAATGGTCTAATCAAAGGCAATGTAATTTTCCAAAAAATAACCCAAGAATTTGCACCATCAATTTTGGCCGCCTCATATATTGAGGGACTTATTTTTTGCAATCCTGCTAGAAAAAATAAAATTTGAACACCAGAAAACCACAAAATAAGTACTAGATTATCAAACATGTATAAAAATGGAAAACTAATTCTGTCCGGAAGTGTTGTGAAAAATTGATAGATAAAATATTTACCAGGATCCACAATTTTTGATGCATTATTTGCTACTAATTCTGATACAACTGGCCCACTTATAATAACCACAGGTAGAAAATATAAAAGTCTGAAAAATGCTCTTAACTTTATTTTATTATTCAACAAAATAGAAACAATTAAAGCAAAAATTACAATCAAAGGCGTTGATAAAACAATGTTTATAATTGTATTAGTAAAGTTAATCGGAAAAGTTAAGTCACCTCTAAATGCATATTTATAAAATTCTAAACCAACAAAAGTTGATTCAACACCAGAAACAGTGAATCTGACTTTGAAAAAGCTTAGGTATAGCGAGTAGAAAAAAGGATAAGCTGTAAAAACTATAAAACCGATCAGCCAAGGAGAAAAAAACAAGTATCCAATTAACGCTCTTTTTGTCTTTACTTTAATTTTATTACTCATATTTATCTTCCCCTTTACTAATCAAAATCCATGATTCTGGCAGTACCGTAAAATTACCATATTCATATTTATTCTCTGTATAATTTATTAAAAAACTTACTCCATTTTCATAACTTACCAAGACAATTCCTGGAGCAATTACATCTCTATCAGAAATAGAAAAGCCTCTAACATGCTTTAAAGCCTTATTAATTTCTTTATAAATATCAACTATACTATTTTTCCAATCTTCAAATTTTGTTGAGGGATAATACAAAAGCGGAGTTTTTGCTAAATAATAATTATCTATTTCAGTTAAAATAAAATTTGGATATGCGCCAAAATCAATTGCTTTTAAAACGTCTAATTTTGAGAAAAAACCATCGTTCATAAAAGGAACAAAATATTCTATGTATCCACTTAATAAAATTTGGAGAAAAGGAACAGTATCAGTTTCATAAAGATATTGACTATTGTTCATTGGAATATTAATTATCGAATTGGTATACTTCCATAAATAATCATTAGCATTAAAAAATGATACATTTATATTTTTTGAAATATTTGCTATTGTTTTTATTATCAATTCTTTGGCTTGATTTCTGTAAATTTCGTTATCTATTAGTAATTCCCCATACAACTTTATTCCATACTCCTTTAATGCTAAATTTTTAATTCCAAGTTCATTCATTTTTAAAGCTTTTTCTTTTAAATAATCACTTGAAAGTTTTATATTTGTATAGTATGATCTAAAAAACCAAAGATCTCTATTATTTTTATCTTCATATATCAAAGATTGAGATAGGTTAGTTCCTGCTTCTTTATTAATATTTATCTGTTGTTGAGTTACCTTTGTAACATTCTCCACAAGATATATTTTTATGTCATTATCGTTAAATTTCTTATACAAACTCAAAAGTCCATCTTTCCCTCCAACAGATTTTTCAAAAGAGAATTTTGAGATTTTATTTCCGCTCCGACCTCTTTCTTGCCAACCTTCTAAAAAGATATTTAATTTGTTAACGCCTAAATGCTTAAAGTAATCAATACATCCTTTGATGTAATTGTATGTTGTTACTTTTATAGAATTAAATCCCAAAACTTTTTTCTCTAACTCTGAAACTACAAAGTCAAGAGAAAGAGGAATATTCCCACTTTTTGGTTTCTTAACTAAAACTCCTTCTTTTACAAGGATATTCCTATAAAATTTTGCCATCCCAACATAGCTTGCCTGTTCACCAGTTAAAAAGTACACTCTATACCTTACGTCCAATTTATTTTTTAATTTTTGTGGAACCTGGATTCCATTACCGCTTCTAGTTGTTGGTTGTAAATACTTTTGCCTATAAATAAATTTAAAACTTGCCCAATAAAAAGGACTTATTACACCACTTGGGTAAGCTACTATTGAACTATACTCTGCACCAGAAATAATTCTTCCAAAAATTGCATTTTGATTTACACCATGGACTATTCCAAACACAGGCATATAAATTGAAGGCTCTTCTCTTAAAAAATCATTTGGTCTACTAGCTTTTAAGTCGCTAACTTCTCTGAGATTATCAATACTATAATCCTTTCCGTAAATCCTTTTTTCAAACATACTTGAATTTAGAGATGATTTAGAAAATCTTATTAATGCTCCTGGACCATCTGGGATAAAAATATATCCAGATTTTTTATTTTCTCTCACTGCACCCAAAAAAGGTGCAATATATATTGATGCTAGTTTAAAATTACCTTTTTCATCAATGCTTTCATATGGAATGTAAAATTCTATATGGTCATCATTTAAATATATGTATAGTTTTAGTTTTATAGCAAGACTTTCATAATTTGCTTCTATTTTAATCCCATTCTCAAGTTTTGAATATTTCTTTATTACACTTTTATCTGATATACTTAAAAGATAATTTAATGCATTATCATCAAAATACTCTATTGTCAAAACAGAAGATGCTATTCCTTTCCATATATTGTTCATTCCTGATAAATTTTCCGAATCCACTAATCCCCATAAATATCCACTTTCTTTATTAAGAATCCTAATAGAATAATTTTTCTCATCAAACCAGAGTTCTAATTTTTCTGATTCAGCAATTAATTTAAAACCCTCAGTATTTAAATCATTTATAACTCGATTTTTTTCATCAGGTTTTGTAAATCTATTTGAAAGATAATCATTCCCTATTGAAAACAAAAGACTAGAAATTAAGATAAATCCGAAAAGGGCTATCTTCAATTTATCTGACACGATATAACACCTCCTGAATTATTCCATACACTGTTTCAAATATTTGATCCCATAACATATAAACTATTGAAAATACAAGAACAATTACTAAAATCCAAATCAAAGAATATAGAATACTGCCAATTGTCCCTTTTACGTGATAATCATGTGTTTCTTTAACACCAACAAAAAGAATAATAAGTGTCCAAGATATAATAAAGAAAGAACCAAAATTTATAAGGAAGCTTTCATTATATGTCAATATATATGTAAGAAATATTATAAAAGGTTGAAAAATTATATAAGGTGCAAATGAATATGCAGTAAAAATATAAATATTTTTAAGTGTTCCTCTCCCATCAGTTATTGAACTAACAAGATAATTAGAAAATACCCACAACAATACTGGAACAATTGTAGATAAAAGAACATAACCAACTGATCTTTCAGAAGTATTTAGATTAAACAAAAAGCTTCTTCCCATATAATCAAAAATTACAACTATAGCAAATAAACCATAAATTATTGTCGCTGATAAAATACTTCCATAAGTTCCTTTTCTTAAATAATAAAAACTATCAATTGGATGTCTTAAAATATTTTTTAAATAAAAAATATCACTCAAAAGTTTATTTTTAATTGTTATTTTTAATTTATAATTTTTCAATTTTAGAATTCTTCCCACTATTTCATAAAATATAAATATTAAAAACAAAACTATTAATATTGCTTTCATATTATTCTGTAAAAATTGATTTCTTATTTCCCAAAACGCATTAGAGTACTCTCTTTTATTATATGCAACCTTAAAATGCAAAGCAGCATATTTATAATTGCCTTCTTGAAAATATGCTTTCCCAAGTCCATTATGAATGATACTTGAATAACCATCATATTTTAAAACATCTTCCCAAATAGATTTACTCTCAATATATTTACCTTGCATATATAAATCCAAAGCCCTGTGTATCTTCAAAGCATAAACAGTTGGATTAAACACTTGAACAATTCCTTTTTCTTTATCAAGAACATATATCTTTCCCTCTTCATCAACTTCAATTGATGAAGCTACTGAAAAAAGACCATTTTTGTCATATGATATTGCCCTTCCACCAAAAGAAAATATTAAATTTCCTTCCTGATCATATTCATAAATAAGTCCTGTTTCAGTTAAAGCAAATATTCTTCCTTCTTTATCAACCGTTATATCAACAAAATTTTCCTCATCCACCATCAAATTTAAACGAGATAAATACAAAATATTGTTTCCAAGTGTATTGTGCTTCTTTATAGCATCTCCCCTTTCTTTTTGGGTAATTGTATATACTAATCCTTTATCATCAATTGCTATATTAAAATATGGTTTAGGTGTTCTCGTTAGAAGTCTTTCTTTTTGCTGCTTTGAATAAAATAAATCAATAAATTTATCTAAAGCAGTTATTCTTACTTTATTTGCTCCAAAATAACCTAAAAACTCACCATTTCTATCAAGCTGAATAATTCCATCTAAAGACCCTTCACTTACAATATAAAAATTCCCCCTTTTATCAACGACAACTTTCTTTGGTTTAAATTTTGTGTATTGACCAAACAATATACTTTTTGGTTTACCTATTCTTCTTATTTCATTTCCTTCTTTATCAAAAATAACAATTTCTGATAACCCAGCATCAGCAACATAAATGTATTTATCGTCAACAAATACACCTGTTGGAGTAAAAAGTGACCATTCACCAACTTCAATATATTTTCTTGTCTTTAAATCATAGACAACTATTCTAGCATTTCCAGAATCAGCAATATAAAGTTTTCCACCTTCTAAATACATATCTTCAGGATAATAAAGTCCTGCATCTTCCAAAATAATTTCACTCACTAGATATGCATCCTGAGTTATTTTCCATTTATTATTTTGCCCAATTGTATATGTATAAAATGTACTGTTAGAAGCAATAATATAAATTGCTAGAATTAAAAAAAGACTAATGATTCTCTTTCTCACAATTATTCCTCCTAACTACTTCAATCCACTATGTGCCATTGTATTCATTACTCTAGATTGCATGAAAATAAAGAGCACAAGATTAGGTACAAACATTATTAAACTTGCTGCTGCTGCAATACCTTGACCAGCAATTGTGTTTCCCGTAACAGCTGTTAAATTCGATACATAAAATGCAAAAGTTCTAAGATTCTCATTGTTTATAAAATAAGTTGACGCATCCGCACTATTCCACGCAACCTGAAATGCAAGAATACCAACCGTAGAAATTGCAGGTTTTAAAAGTGGCATTATAAGATTAAAAATTATTTGAAAATCATTTGCACCGTCAATTAAAGCAGCTTCAATTAATGCATCAGGTATTTGATCCACAAATTGCTTAATTAGAAATATACCTATTGGCATTGCAAGAAGAGAAAGAATGTTAATTATAAAAGTATCAATTAAACCAAGTTTTTGAATAATTAAATATCTTGGAATAATTACTGCAACAGGAACAAACATAAGCGCTAAATTATTTATTGTAAAAATCAAATTTTTAGCTTTAAATCTTTTTTTTGAAAGTGCATATCCTGCAAATACCGAAATTATAATTGTAAAAATAACAGTAAATAATGCAGTTAAAATACTATTCATCAAGTATCTACTCACAGGTATTGTTGAACCTTTTGTTGCAGCAAAAAGTTCGTAAAAATTATTTAGAGTAGGCTTTCTAACAAAAAACCTTGGAGGGTAAAGAAAAAGTTCGTCTATTGGTTTAAAGGCTTGAGAAAATATAAAAATAATTGGTAAAAGCATAAAAGCTGCTATGGGAATTAAAATAAAATAAAATTTTATTTGACTTTTATGAAATCTTTTTGGATTAGTTTTAGGTGTAAATCCTGCCAAAGTATCACCACTCCCCTATTAATTGTCTCCGAATAATTTCCATGCAATTTTAGAAAACAAATAAATAATTATTAATAAAACAACTGAAACTGCTGCTGCATAACCCATTTCATACCTTAAAAATCCATAATCTTCTATGTGATTGACAATTAATTGACCAGCATACTGTGGAGTAGGATTTGTACCAGATAAAGCTACTCCAATGCCAGCTGTAGTAAAAGTTTGAACAATCGACATAACTGCACCAAATAACATCTGTGGCTTCATCGCAGGTATTGTAATATAAATTATTTCCTGTAATCTATTTTTTATTCCATCAATATAAGCAGCTTCATATAATGTTTCATCAACATTTAAAATACCAGCAAGCATCGCTAAAAAACCAACTCCCATGCTACTCCATAATGAAACTATTATCATAATAGTCAATAAATATTCAGGGGACTGAAGCCACTGTATTGGCTTGTCTATAAATCCTAACTTTAATAATA
The DNA here is from genome assembly GCF_003351105.1 of Thermosipho africanus Ob7. Taxonomy (NCBI): domain Bacteria; kingdom Thermotogati; phylum Thermotogota; class Thermotogae; order Thermotogales; family Fervidobacteriaceae; genus Thermosipho; species Thermosipho africanus. The sequence continues at coordinate 82,045 of NZ_NKRG01000005.1, read as the reverse complement.
GTGCATTCAAATAACCTTGTTGATCACCATTAAACAAAACCCTCCATACTACTGCCATTGTTACACCTGCTGTCAGCGAAGGAGAATATAAAATCAGGGCAAAGATTGTTCTTGGAACCTTAGTAAGTTGTGCTACAAGCCAGGCTAGAATAAATGATAAAATGTATCCACCAGGACCTACAATTAAAGAAAACTTAATTGTATTTGGCAAAACCTTTTGCATAAAAATCTCATCTCTTGTAAAAAGATTTACGTAATTTTGTAATCCTATCCATCTTGGAGATTGAATAGCATTAAAATATGTAAAAGAAAGGTAAATTGCAACAATTATTGGTAACAAAATGAAAATTATAAATAAAGTTAAATAAGGTGATAATAATATCCAATGCATATACTTTTTAATTTTCTTCATTCAAACCACCTCGTAATAATTCATAAATTGAATCATAAATAGGAAATTTTTTTATAATCTTTCCATTTTTTATATAACCAAATTCAGCAAGTTTTCTTTCAAGTTCACGATTAATTAATATTTCTGCTCTATCAATTGTTGGTCTTAAACTTTTTCCCTCAATAACAACTGCATTCCATATATTACTTACTTCTCTCTCTGTCATATAGCCACCAGGATGTCTTTGGACCTCTTTTATCCATCTCCATTGTTCCAAAATAACTTTTTTGTGATTTTCAGGAAAATAATCCAATTCATTAAATGCTGAAATATTAGCTGTGTTAAACATATATTCTGGTCCATATCTATTAACAAGCATCCTAGCATATTTTACTTGAGTTTCTTTTGAAAGCCACCATTTTAAAAATGTCCAAGCTTGTTCCTTTTTATTAGAATTTTTGAATATTACATCTGCTCTATCACTTGCAACCTGATATCTTACATTTTCATTTTTTTCATTAATAATACCAGGCGAAGGTGCTATATCCCAAAGGCCATAAATTTCATCTGCTGCATTTGACAAAAGTATATAATTAGCAAAATCTGCAACACCAATTGGAATAAGACCATATCTAAAACTATTGTAAAAACTTGCTACTTGTTCTGGTAAACCATAGATAGAAAATAATTCTGTCATCAATTCAAATCCTTTTACAGCCTTTTCTTCACCTATAGCAGCTTTTAAACCATCTTTTGTATATATTCTTCCTCCAGCTTGAAAGATGAAAGGAGCAGTTGTATTAAAAAATTTTGTAGTTTGTTCACACATAGGTATAAAGAAGTTCATACCTCTTCGCTGAATCTCAGGAAGAATTTTTTTCACATCTTCCCACGTTTGTGGAATTGGAATATCGAGCTTTTCTAGAATATCCTTTCTATAAAATAAAACATAGAAATTTTGAGCTTCAGTAACTCCATAAATCTTATTTTCCAATACATAAGGTAGCAGAGTTTCTAGATTATAATAATCTTTCAAAGTGTCAACAAAGTCTGGAAAATTAGATAATGGGTATAATGCTCCTCTAATAGCAAGATCAAAAGGAATCCAGCTACTTATTCCTAATGCTACATCAGGGGTATTTCCCGCTGCACTTGCCAAAATTAATTTCTGTTCGTTTTGCATTATAGAAAGTTTAACTTTTATTCCATATTTTCTTGTAAAATCTGAATCAATTAAATATTGAAGAGTTTCAACGTATTGAACTGGTCTATTTACCCAAACTGAAAGTTCATCATCTGAAGACTTTTCATACACTGAATAATATTCATTTTTATTTGTGAATGACAAAAATAGTTTATACAATTCAGCATATGAATTAATTAAGAACTTGCTTTGACTATTTTCAACAAATTTATCGTTTGAATAAATAAATATCTTGTCAATTCCTAAAGGTTGTTTCTTCAAATTCAAAGAAAGATTAGACAATCTTTGTGCAATTGAAGCTGCTCCTTCGCTTAAAACATCCAAATAAAACGGGATTCTTTCAGGTTCTTTTATAATTTCTCTGATTAATTCTGCAGCAACAATCATATCTGAAATTGATGCTCTTCCTTGCTCACCAAGTATTTCCAATAAAGATGTATATTTATCTTCAAGAACATCAGCAAGATTTTCCAAATCACTAACAACATTAGGCATATATTTTTCTATATTCCATGTTCTATTAGGATCAAAATTATTACCTATTAACTTTCTTATATCAAGACCAATATCTTGTAATTTTCTTACGCTTTCTTGTAAAAATTGAATGTATTTTTCAAAGGGCCCAGTTGCTACTTCCAAAGTTAGAAAATGAAGCCCTTTATCTAAATAAACAAAATAAGGCTTTACACCATCAGAAAGCGTAACAGTAGTCCATTTATACCCTGTATAATAAAATGGATAAAATTCAAATTCTTTAAATGGTATTTTCCCATCTATTTTTATGTTTCTGAATGATGGAATACCTTTGTTAATAGTTTGTTTATATCTGAAAGCAATTTTGTATAATCCTGGCTCATCTATATTAAAAATCCATATTAGTTTCTGCCCAGAGGATGAGAATGTATCTTCCAAAATGTTATTAAGTCTTTTTTTCGTAATTTCAAATGGCGTTATTTCAGGTGTTTGTTCATTTCCAATACTTGATGTAAAATCAGACTTTAAAATTAAATCTTCAGCCTCTATCATTAAATCTTTTGTAGAATAGTTATCGTAATTTTTTATGTAATCTTCATAATTTAATAACTCCTCTTGTTTTAAAAGATATATACTTTTTATAGTAATATCAGATTTTAAATTTTTTAAGACAATCTTATTATTACCACTTACAAACTCAAAAGTAAGTGGTTTAGAAATAATTCTTTTTGCATCTTTTAACACACTGTACAATGCTATATCAACCCTGTATTGCTCAGGTACCACTTCATTACCATATCTGTCCAAAATTAGCTGTGATTTATCATAATATGCATAATTATCCAAAAGCCCTATGAAACTTTCTTCACCTTCCTTTGAAATTTCTAGAGAACCGTTGTTGGTTGTATTTGAATCTATCTTGTAAACTAATAATATATTAAAAATTCCACCTTTTTTTAAGTAAAAATTAATGGTTGTAGATTCATCAGTATGTAAAACCATTTCTCCTGAATAAATTGGTGTTTTTTCCAAATTTTCATAAAATGAAAAGTATCGTCTTAAAGCTTCATCAGGAGTAATCTGAACATTTATTTGATTTTTTTTGATACTTTTAATGTAATTAGAAAATTCATAATAGCTTTTCTGACCAAATAAAAATAATATTAGAGATATTACAAATAAAGTAATAAAAATAAGACCAATGATTTTTATAAGCCGAATCACCCTAATACCTCCTATTAATCATTAAAGCTCCCCGAGTAACTCGGGGGGCTAAATTACTTTTCACTTTCTATTTTTTTCCTAAGTTTACTAAAATTCTTTTGAACTTCTTCAACTTGCTTTATAAATTCATTCCATGCCTGTTCTATTATTTCATTAAGTTTTTCTTCTGTTTCTGCTGCTATAGCAGTAGGTTCTGCATCACCACTTCTAATTTTCTCTTCAGTAGGAATCATTACATCATTAATAGCCTGGAACCATCCAGGTATAACTTTCCACATATCAACCTGAACAGTTTTATCAAGATTTTCAAGCATATATTTTACTCCATTAGGGATGAATTTAGCTTCTTTAAATTCTTTTACAACTTCTGGATGCATTGTTGCAGGAACAAACCAAAACGAGTTACCAATCGCATCAGTTACAGAGGTAACATATTTAAATTTAACAACAACACCTTTAGGATCATAAGTTATGTATTTCAAAAATTTGAATGCTTCTTTCGGATGTTTAGTTGTAGAAGTCATAAATGCGTAGTTAATGTGAATAGGTTGTCTCATCCCAATTTCATGATCATGTGGTAATGGATACATATCCATTTTCCATGGAAGTGACTTTAAACCTTCTTCGTCCCAATCCCATGTACCTTTAAAGCCCATTAAAATTTTTCCTTCAAAAAATGCATCTGTATCTTCCCCAAATTTTTTCTGATAATCATCCAGTTCTCCCTGATCTCTTAGCTGTTGATTAAAAAGCATAGAAGCATCAAGGCCAGGAATTTTTCTCAATTTTTCTTGAATTTCAACAGCCTTAAGCCATCCACCATTTATTAAATCAAATCTTTTTTTGTTAAAATCAAAACTCCAGAAAGTAGTACGATCACTAAAAACAGCTGCCATGTATGCATCAAATTCCCATAAGTTATCAATTCCAGAGTATTCTCTGTTTGTTGCACGTCTTGCAAGGTACATGAATGTGTTAATATCCCAATCATAACTAGGAACAGGTAAGTTTAATTTTTCAAGCAAATCAAGGTTTAAAACTATAGTATTAAAATGAAGCCTTTCACCAAGAGCATATGTCTTTCCTAAAAATTTGAAAGCATTTTGTATAGATTCAGGTACATAATTATAATCAGGATCGTTTTTAATAAACTCATCTAATGGATAAACCCAACCTTGTGATACAGGATAGACAATTGGCTCCCACGACTGAGCAATTACATCTGGAAATTTTTCCCCAGATGCTGCTTTGGCGGTTAATAAACTATTTATAATATCACCAGGAGTCCATGGGATTTCAACAATTTCGATCTTAATATCCGGATTTTCTTTTTCAAATTCTTCTGCTATTTGTTGAAATATAGGAACATCCCAACTAAAAACTCCCACTGTAACAACTGTTTCAGAAAATGCTAAAATTGCAAAAAATATCATTAAAAATCCAAATAATACACTAATTTTATTCATTTTACCACTCCTTTCAATTAAATTGTGTTTAAAATAATAAAATTGTTACACAAGCATCTTTTTAGTAAAATTGCCAAATTAAGAATTTCTAATGAAATTATATCTATGTAACATGTTACACACAAAATCATGAAATCATTTTTTTTGAAAAAATATTATAGAAAAACGTTACAGAAATCCATTTAAATACCATATAATCATCGAAAAAAATAATAAATAATTAATTTTCATTGGTTTAAAGCAAAGAAACACTTTTCATTTAAATAAAAAATCCCCTACTAAATTTAGTAGAGGATCAACAGGTTTAAGCAAATTTTTATTCAGTTAACCACTTATAAATCAATCTTGCATATATTCTAATAAATTTCTTATAAGATTCTAGCGACCAATGTTCATTAGGTTGATGCATACCTGTATCTTCTCCTGGAAATACTGCACCAAACGCTACTCCATAAGGTACAGATTTAGCATAAGTTCCTCCGCCCAATGCTATAGGTTCTTTTTCATCTTTAGTAACATCTCTATACACCTTAAGTAACATCTTTACAAGTTCACTGTCTTTAGAAACATATAATGGTTTACTGTGTGAAATTTGAAGAAGATCAAATTCTTTAAAAGCTTCTTTAATTTGATTAGTAATCATTTCTATATTCATAAATATTGGATACCTTATATTAATTTTGACTTCTAAATCCCCATTTTCAATATTTATCGTTCCTAAATTACAGGTAAGTTCTCCACTTGCAATATCTTTAGAATAAATACCAAGGCGGATACCATTAATATCCAAACCAAGTTTTTCATTCAAAACTCTTATTACAAAATTATCCTTACCAAAATCAATGTTTGATAAAAGATTTAACATACATGCGATAGAATTTAGGCCAAGTTGTGGAGTTGAAGCATGTGCAGATTTTCCAATAGTTGTTATTGATATTCTATTTCCATTAACTTCATATTTTAATTTACACTTTGTATTAAAATTTTCAACAAGATAAGCTACTTCATTTACCTTATCAGTTTCTATAACTACGTTACATTCTTCCGGAACAACATTAACTGCAGTCCCCGCTTTCATCTTTATCAGTTTAGTATTATAATCATTATTAAGATAAGTACTTATTTTATAAGTTGTATTTCCTTTTTCCGCAAAAACAAGCGGAAATGTCCCATCAGGTGTTACAGCTGCATCTGGATATGGTTCATTTTTAAAATAATATTTTAAACATTTTGAACCATTTTCCTCATTTGTTCCAAAAATTAACCTAACAGTGTTTTTTGGAGTTTTTACCAACTCAGATGCTATTTTTAAAGCATACAATGCTCCAATAGTTGGTCCTTTATCATCTGAAACTCCTCTTCCAAACATTTTTCCATCTCTAATTACAAGTTTATAAGGATCTGTTTCCCATTTTTCTAAATCTCCCTCAGGAACTACATCTAAGTGTCCTAATATTCCATAAAGTTTTCCTGAATTACCATAAGTGACATGCCCAGCATAAAAGTCAATATTTTTAGTTTCAAAACCTAACTTTTTTGAAATTTTTAATGCTTCACTCAATGCCTTAGCAGGCCCTACTCCAAATGGTGCATCTTGACTTGCCGGTCCCATCACCGATTTAATTTCAATTATTTTTTCAAGATTTTCTAATACTTCATCAAAATACTTATCAACAAGTTTATCAATTGCATCTTCAACAATTTGTTCCATAGTCAACCTCCTATTTTATAAATTCTTTTCATAAACTAAAAAGTATAATATATTAAATCAATTTTTCTATTATTTTGAGAAATAAATCCAATTTCAAAAACTAGATAACCTTCATCGTGTGTATCAATATAAACCGACGCTACTACATAGTCTATGTCATAGTTTTTTGGAGAGTCATCCTCAAACATTGAATTTAATAAACTAGATAGATAACTATAAATGGTTAAGGCTTCAGAATTTATTGAATTATTTGAATCATAAGCTATTTTATTAAAAGCATTATAAAGCAAATTCAAATCCGAATCAAATAAAGATACCGAATATAGATATAGGTCACCTTGTACTTGATACTCAGATATAAAATCTAATGGCAAAATATAATCAGAATTAACATCTCTATTAGAAAAATAACTTAAAAGCGTCAAAATATGATTTTTAAAATACTCATCGTATGGCGAATAAAGATATTCATAATTTTTTTTACTCAAACCATAATCTGTAAGAGAAATTTTAAAATCATAACTTTCTAAACTGTAAATTAAACTAGTGATTTCAGAAACTAAGACATCACTTGGAACAACCAATACATAATCTATTGTTGATGAAAATAAAAATATAGTAAAAACAAGTAATAAAAAAACTAAGATTTTTTTCATAATATCGCCTCCAAAAAATAAGATACTAAAATTATATCATAATAGGAGCATTAAAATAAAATTATTAAATTAACTCTCTTAAAGATTTAAAAACTACCAAAAATAATATTACTAACACAATTGGTTTTATTATTTTATCTCCTTTCTTTATAGCTATCCCTGAACCAATCCAATTTCCTAAAATTCCAAAAAATGCTGCAGGAAGTCCTATATGAAAAAGTACCTTACCATTAATTAAAAAAGCTATAAGTGCACTGATGTTGGAAGATAAATTAACAATTTTTGCTGTGGCACTAGCACTTATTGAATCAAATGAAAGAAAGCTAGTGTACATAATTATCAAAAAAGTACCTGTCCCAGGCCCAAAAAAACCATCATACATTCCAATAATAAAACCTATAAAACTTGAGATAAAAAATTTCTTTTTAAAAGAAGTTTTAGGAATTTTACTAATTACCTTTTTTCTTTTATTCATTAACATAAAAGCACCAGCAAAGACAATTAAAACAGAAATAATTACTTTTAAATAAGAGTCTGAAATTAAAAGAGCAAGTCTAGCTCCAAAGAAAGAACCTAAAAATGAAAAAATAGCCGAGATAATACCAATTTCGAATACAACGTATCTTTCTTTTGCATATCTAAATGTACTAAATATACTCCCAATTGAAGATGAGAGTTTATTAGTTGCAAGTGCATTATGAGAAGGGATACCTAAAAATAAGTAAGCAGGAAGTGAGATAAGTCCTCCACCACCTGCTATAGAATCTACAAAACCTGCTAAAAATATCATGAAAAACAAAAATAAGTATTCATAAATTGATAAATGCAATTTTGTCAACTCCTTTTTGTTTTTATTCCTAACTAAATTTTACCTCTTTTTGTATTTTTGTGAATTGGTATGATATAAAAAAATGTTGAACAAACACATATAACATCATCAATTGTAATATTAATTTACTTTACATATAAATATATCTACACGCAGACAAAATTTTCAAGTTATAGTGATATAATAGAACTATAAATAAAAAGAAATGAGGTGAAAAAATGGAAAGAAACGATTTTCCAAAAGATTTTATTTTTGGCGTTGCAACAGCTTCTTATCAAATAGAAGGCGCATATAATGAAGATGGAAAGGTTCCTTCAATATGGGATGTATTTTCACATACTCCAGGAAAAATTAAAAATAACGAAAACGGTGATGTTGCTTGTGACCATTATCATAGATACGAAGAAGATATAAAAATAATGAAGGATATAGGGGTTGATGCTTATAGATTTTCAATATCCTGGCCAAGAGTTATGAAAAATACAAAAGAAAAAAACGAAAAAGGAATTGACTTTTATAACAAGCTAATTGACAAATTACTTGAAAATAATATAATTCCGTTTATTACAATCTATCACTGGGATCTTCCGTTATTTTTATATGAAAAAGGTGGATGGTTAAACGATGACATAGCACTTTATTTTCAAGACTATTCATCAATATTATTTCAAAATTTTGGAGATAGAGTAAAACACTGGATTACATTAAATGAACCTTGGTGTTCTTCATTTCTTGGATATTTCTATGGAATTCATGCCCCAGGACACAAAAATCTGCAAGAAGCTATTAAAGCTGCCCATAACTTGCTAAGAGCTCACGGATATTCTGTAGAAGCATTTAGAGATCTAGTAAAAGACGGAAAAATAGGGATAACAAATGTTACAACTAAAGTAGAGCCTGCTGATGAAACAGAAGAAGATTTTTATGTCGCTCTTTTAGTTGATGAATTAACAAATGGATGGTTTTATGATCCAATAATTTTTGGAAGGTATCCAGAAAATGCAAGAGCAATTTTACAGAGAAATGGTATAGATATTTTCGAAAATGATATGGATATTATTTCAAAAAAGATCGACTTTTTCGGAATAAATTATTATACTAGGCAACTAGTCAAATATGCTCCTGAGGAACCTTTCATGTTTAAAACTATAGAAGGTGAACTAGAAAAAACAGAAATGGGTTGGGAGATATATCCTGAAGGATTATACGATATGCTTTTAAAGATTTATAACAGATACAAAACCCCACTTTATATAACCGAAAATGGAATGGCTGGTCCAGACAAGATTGAAAATGGAAAAGTGCATGATACATACAGAATAAACTATTTAAAATCTCATTTTGAAAATGCTCTAAAAGCAATAAAAGATGGAGTAGATTTAAAAGGATACTTTATCTGGACTTTAATGGATAATTTTGAATGGGCAGAAGGATATTCAAAAAGATTTGGAATAGTATACACTGATTATACTACTCAAAAAAGATATTTAAAAGATAGTGCAATATGGCTAAAAAAATTTTTAGAAGGGGAAATAAATCTATAAAAATTTTTCATACCTTTACAGTTTTTTTTACTATTTAGTCTTATTGGATTTTCTCAACCTCTTATGAAAATACTTGATACAGGAAATATATCTATTGGAATTAGAAATATTCCAAGTGAAGTTGTCTATTTTTCAAGTAACAAAGAAAAACCTGGATTTTGCTATGAAATCGCCACAGAATTTGCAAAATATCTTGGAGTAAACCCTGAATTTAAAATAGTTGATGGGTTTTCAAAATATTTTGAAAATACAATTTTTAATTCCATTGATATGATCGCTGATATTATTACTATAACTGAAGAAAGAAGTAAAACTTTAACTATGATCAAATTTGTTGAAAATGTTGAGATATTAATTGGCAGGAAAGATGAAGAAATTACTAATATATCAAAGATTTAGTTGGAAAAAAAATAATTACTTTTGAAAACTTTACTTATTTTAAAACTCTACAAAAAATATTGAATGAAAACAATATCGATTATTATATTAGTAATGTTACAATCAAGAATAATGAACTAGTTTATATTAATAAAAGTAAAGTTAACAATGATCAAGTTGAAATTTTATTAATAAAAAGAAATACAAGTTACTCACCATACTTTTTATATTTACAACTCATTGAAAACAAAGCAGATTTCACAATTATTGATTCATTTTCTTTTGTTAAAAATATTATAATACTTTATTTATGAAACAAAATTTAAAACCTATATTTCCTTTGACAAAAGAAGTTGAATATCTTTCTTTCTGTTTCCCAAAAGATGCTACATTACTGTCATCTCAATTTGAAAAGTTTCTAGATTATTACAAAAATAGTGGGAAATTTGATAAGCTATTTAAAAGGTATTTCATTATAAATTATTATGTATACTTAAGTATAATTGGACTGATAAAATGACTTTACAAAAAAAGATTTTTAGAGCACTTTTATTTTCAATTTTTATAACAGCATCTATTATTTTAATTATTACATCAATATATGAAATCTCAAGAACAATAATAAATGAGAAAATGAGGAATTAATTCTTTTAACAAAGAACTTTAACTCTTACTTTAATATTATCGAACCATATATACAACATAATAATAAAGTAATTTACAGCAACGATTTTGTATTTTTATTTGGGCAAAATGAAATTCTTAAAAATTTTTCCAATATATCAGTTAAAAAAACATTGATGAATTAATAAACAAGAATGAATTTATTAAAGGTGTTTTCATTAATATTAATAATAAGCCTTACTACATTTTTGACCCAATCGATAACAATATTGATTTATCCAAAAATTACAATATAAATAAAAATGAAATCTATTACATTTTAAAAAATAAAATATCCATAATTGAAAACGCTTACTATATAATGATAATAGATCTTGGTAATTTATACAAAAGTTTTTAATATCAAATAATCTTTCACTAGACTCACAACTTATGATTAAAGACAGCCATATTTGTTATAATCCAGAAAAAGATATTATAAAAAAAACTACAAATCTTGAATGTTTCGGAGTTTTTGATTTAAACGAAAAATTTTTATATAGTAAAAGATAAATACTATTTACTAAGAATACTTTTTCATACGTTTTATACTATTTACTAATGTTTTTTGTTGCAATACTTATTTCATACTTTTTATCAAAAAAATTATCAAAAAACATAGGGTATTATCTAAAAAAAATATCCACTACTTTATCAAAATTTTCAGAAAAACACTTTGAAACAGTTGAGGTTGAGGAAGGCATGGAAGAAGAAATTAAAGTTTTCGTAAATACTTTCAACAGCGTTAGCAATAAATTAAAATATACTCTTGAAAATATAGAGAACATAATCTTTCAAAAAACAAATGAACTTAAAGAAAAAAACAAGATGTTAAGTGAACTTTCAATAAGAGATCTGTTAACTAATTTGTACAACAGAAGAGAATTTAATCAAAAATTTCCAAAAGATTTTTCCTTATCAAAAAGAGAAAACATGTACCTCAATTTTGCAATTATAGATATTTATCACTTCAAAAAAATAAATGATTGCCATGGGCATCTTGCAGGTGATACTTGTCTGAAAAACTTTCAGAAATTTTCAAATTAAGCTTTCAAAGAATTTCAGATAACATTTTTAGATACGGAGGCGAAGAATTTGTAATATATTACCTCTCACAGAATAAAGAAAACTTCTTTGAAATTCTTGAAAACCTTAGAAAGAAAGTAAAAAAAAACACCAATACTAATTGATGGAAAAAACATTCAACTTACAATTAGTATTGGTGCTATAAGTCAAGTTCCACGAGAAAAAGATTATAAAAACATTATTAAAAAAGCTGATAACAACTTATACATTGCCAAAAATTTAGGGAGAGATAGAACAATTATTAATCAATGACTTCCATGGAAAAATCAACATATTGAACTTCACTGGTTAATTTTCCTATTGAGATAACATCAACGCCCTTTATTAAATATTCATCAAGATTTTTCTCGTTAATTCCACCAGAAACTTCTATTATTATATCCTTCCTTTTTTCTTTAATAATTTTAATAGCTTCTTTTATGTCTTCTGGCGAGAAGTTATCAAGCATAATAATATCTACTTCTAAATCAAGACATTCTCTCAATTCTTCAAAATCTTCTACTTCTACTTCTATTTTTGATGTAAAGGGTTTTATAACTTTTACGGCTTCTACAGCCTTCCTTATACTTTTATATATCTTCTTATGATTATCTTTTATCATTACAGTATCAGAAAGATTCAATCTGTGAGTATTACCTCCTCCATGTAAAACTGCAATCTTTTGCAGATCTCCAACAAAAGGTATAGTTTTCCTTGTAGCAGCAATCACAATATTATATTCTTTTGCTTTTTTAGACAGCTTAGCTACTTTTGTTGCAACAGCACTCATAAGTGAAAGAAGATTTAGTACACTTCTCTCAATTACCAATAAGTAATATGCATCTCCCATTAACGTAAAAATTATACTATTTTTATTTACATACATTCCATCTTCATATTTTGTTTCAAATTCTATATTAAATCTTTTAAAAACTTCTTTTACAAGTTCAAGCCCAGATAAAACCGCGGAATCTTTTAAAATTATAATAGATTTTGCAACTTTCCCTTTTAAAGGATAAGCTGAAAAATCAATAAGGCCTTCATCCTTTCTTATCCATTCAATAATCTTTTCTACCATAAATTATGCCTCCATTAGCTCAAACATCTTTTTAATAGGCAAGACTGCCTTATCTGCAATTTCTTTATCAATTTCTATTTCAAACTCCTCATTTTCCAAAGCTTTTAAAACATTTTTGAGTGTATTTTTCTTCATGTTATTGCAAATAGCTGTATCTACTGGTATAAATTCTTTTTCTTTATACTTATTTTTTAATTTATTAACCATATCTTTTTCTGTAACAATTATGAATTTTTTATCTTCAATTTCTCCAGGAATTTTTTCCATTTGAGAAGTACTACCTATATAATCAGATACTTTTTGAATTTCTTCAGGAACCTCCGGATGTGAAATTACCTTGGCATCTGGATACTTCTGTTTTAATTTTAAAACATCATCAATCTTTATATAATTATGCACATAACAGTAGCCAGTTTCTCCAGGCACAGGAATAACTTTTTTACCAGTTTTTCGGGCTACATATGCTGCAAGATTTTTGTCAGGTCCAAAAAGAACTACATCGCTATTTAATTTTTTAACTATCTCTACTGCATTAGCAGAAGTACATGCAACGTCTGCATACATTTTTGATTTCATCGTACTATTTACATATATAACAAATGGCGCGTTATATTTTTTCTTAGCTTCAATAATCATTTCTGGGTCCAAAGAATTTGCCATAGGACAAGTTGCTGCTTTCACTGGAACTATAACTTTTTTCTCAGGATTTAACATTTTTATAGTTTCTGCCATAAAATCTACACCCAAAAACAAAATTTTTTCAGCATTAAGTTTAGTTGCAAGTCTTGCAAGCTGCAATGAATCACCTAAGTGATCTGCAATTTCTTGTATTTCTTTTATTTGATAGTTATGTGCCAAAATCGTATAACCTTTTTCTTTTGCAAGCTTTCTGATCTTTTCCTGTATTTTCTCCATTTTCTATCCTCCTATCTTAACATTTTCAAAATTTTTCTTTATTAATGCTGCAAGAGATAATGGAGCTAATAAACTTGTTTTTGGATTATTTGAAGGATTATTTGAAAAAATAAATTTATAATTCCCAACACTTGATACAACTTCAACTTCATGAATATTCTTTTCTACTTTTGGATCAGAATAAATTTCAACATGAACTTTTCTAAAATCTCCCACAGAAAGGGCAAGGGTAACAGAAACATTTGTATTTTTTGGAAATCTCTTAATTGCCTCTATACTATCTCCACTAAAAATTAACACCTTTTCTTTATCGTCCCTTGAAAAAGCTTTAGGAGGTTTGCGAGTTCTTAAAACAACCTTTTCAATATATTCCTTTATTGCATTAATTACATCTATTCCACCTATTGCTCCAGAAGGAATATAAATCTTAGAAGTTGAATTTTTTAACAATCTAAAAAATTCATTCCTAAAATTTTCATCAGCAAAAGCACCTGTACTCAAAATGTAAAAGTCCTTATTTGAAATAATTATGTCTCTATAATATTCTTTTACCGCCTCAACAGATGCACATTCAACTACAAATGAACAATCATTTGGAATTAAAAATTTTTCAAGTTTTTTCCCATTAGAACTTGCGACATTTTTCTCATCAAAGTAATAAAAATCTTGAATATAACCTTCCAGCTCTTTTAAAATAACATTTGCTGCATTTCCAAATCCTAGAAATAATGGCTTCATTCTCAACACCTCCATTTTTAATTTTACACTTGTAAATTACATCTGTCAATATAATAAAAAAATAAAAGGCGCTCGAAAACGAGCGCCAATTTTAGAATAAAAAATTCTTATGCAAGCATTTGTTTCATATCATCTTCAACAGTTGAAATTGTTGAAATATTGAATTTTTCTACAACAACATTCAAAACATTTTTGGAAAGAAATGCGGGAAGTACTGGTCCAAGTTTTATCTTTCTAACTCCAAGATAAAGTAGTGCGAGTAAAACTGCTACAGCTTTTTGCTCATACCAAGCAATGTTATATTCTATTGGAAGTTCGTTAATATCATCTACATTTAATATTTCCTTAAGTTTTAATGCAGTAACCGCTAAAGAGTATGAATCGTTACATTGTCCTGCGTCCAAAACTCTAGGAATTCCATCAATATCTCCTAAATCAAGCATGTTATATCTATACTTTGCACATCCTGCTGTAAGAATGACAGTATCTTTTGGTAATTTTAGTGCAAATTCTGTGTAATATTCTCTTGCTCTCAATCTTCCATCACAACCTGCCATTACAAAGAATTTTTTTATTTTTCCTTCGTTTACAGCTTTTAAAACTGAATCTAATACCTTCTCTACCTGATTTCTTGCAAAACCTATAATAATTTTCTTCCCTTTTCTCTCTGGTATTGGTCCTAGTTCAAGAGCTTTTTTTATTACAGGCGTAAAATCTTTTGGTTGTCCATCAACTCTATTTGGAATATGAGATACTCCATCAAAGCCAACTAGTCCCGTTGTAAATACTCTATCTTTATAACTATCTTTTGGTGGTACCAAGCAATTTGTAGTCATTAAAATTGCTCCACCAAATTCTTCAAATTCTTCTGTTTGTTTCCACCATGCACTACCAAAATTTCCAGCAAGATGTTTATATTTTTTTAGCTTAGGATATGCATGTGCAGGAAGCATTTCTCCATGCGTATAAACCATTATACCTGTTCCTTCAGTTTGTTTGAGTAATTCTTCAAGGTCAAGTAAATCATGTCCACTAACTAAAATTGCAGGTGCATTATATGTTCCAGTATACACTTCTGTAATTTCAGGATGCCCAAAAGTTGAGGTATTTGCTTGATCAAGTAATGCCATAACTTCAACTGCATATTTTCCAGCTTCCAAAACAAGCGATTGCAATTCATCAGCAGTAATATCCTTTCTTAATGTTTCTACTAGACCTTTTTCAATGAAATACAAAATCTCATCTTTAGTGT
Organism: Thermosipho africanus Ob7; assembly: GCF_003351105.1. Taxonomy (NCBI): domain Bacteria; kingdom Thermotogati; phylum Thermotogota; class Thermotogae; order Thermotogales; family Fervidobacteriaceae; genus Thermosipho; species Thermosipho africanus. Next base: position 66,457 of record NZ_NKRG01000005.1, on the reverse strand, counting down.
ATTTTAATATATATGCATGATCTGCATATGCTGCTATGCCTTTTAATCCATAAATTAAAAACTCTTTTAACGACCTTACATCTTCATTTTCTTCTGATAAAACTCCAACTTGCTCTCCTTTTTTAAGATAAACATCTTTTCCACCATTTTCAAACCAATCAGCAGCCTCTGGAATATCTTCGTTAAACTTCTTTCCATATTTTTCTTCATATGATTTTAAAAACTTCTCTCTAACTCTGTCTCTAAGCTCAATTGCCCTGTCAATAAATTTTGAAATTCTCTCTGCTGAAAAGTTAACATTAGTAATTGTTGCAAATAATGCTTCAGCAACAAATAGATTTGCCTCGTCATCTTTTATGCCTAAATCTTTTGCTTTAAGGCTCCAATATGAAAGACCCTTAGTAACCCAAATTAACATATCTTGTAGTGTAGCGACTTCTGGTTTTTTGCCACATACACCAATTGTTGTACAACCTATACCCTTTGATGCTTCAGAACATTGAAAACAAAACATACCTTTCACCTCCATTTTCATTGTAGCGTTTTCAATTTAATTATACTAGACTAAATTACTAATGTCTGTAACATTAGTTACGGAAAAAGAAGTTTTTTAAATTTTCTATCTGCTAAAAATAATAATGGTATAATAATGATGTAAAATCTGGGACCAAACATATGAGACAATAGCCAAAAAATACAACTACAATATACAGAATTATTTTTCCAAGAAGGTGTAAAAATATGATTCCTAAAATCATATCATTAGTTATTTTCTTTTTGACATATTATTTAATTATTTTTGGAAAAGGAAACAAAGCAGTAATCGCTTTTAGCATGGGCCTATTAATTTCTCTAGTTAAAGTTTCAGATACTTTGCGTGTGTCTAATGTTGGGAGCTTTATAGATTTTAATACATTAGGTATTTTACTTGGAATGATGATAATTGTAGGCATACTTAAAACAACTGGATTATTTCAGGCAATAGCGATATATATAGTTAAAAAGTCTAACGGAAATCTTATATATATATTTGTTTCTACATTAATAGCAGTTGCAATATTATCTAGTGTTTTAGATAATGTAACTACTTTATTACTGTTTTCTCCAATTATTATATATATCTGTCAGGAAATTGAAATAAAACCAGAAACTTTTTTATTTCCTATGATTTTTGCAGCTAATATAGGTGGTACTGCTACTATGATAGGTGATCCTCCAAATATCTTAGTTGGTAGTGCTTCTGGAACAAGTTTTTTAAAATTTCTACTAGTTATGATTGTTCCTTCATTAATTTCTCTTTTTCTAACAATTTTGTATTTTTTATACACTCTTAAAGAACTCAAACTTGTAAAAAAAGATAAATTAAACATAGTTATGGAATCCGATCCTAAAAAAGCCATAGTTGATTATAATTTATTGAAAAAAGGACTATTAATTTTCGTACTAGTTATCGTTGGATTTTTCATACATGAATACCTCGATTATGAAGCTGCTCTTATAGCCTTAACTGGTAGTGCAGTAATGTTAATGATATCAAAAAAAGACTTTGATGAGATTTCAAGTGAAATAGAATGGGATACACTATTCTTCTTTGTAGGGCTTTTTGCAATTGTAAAGGCACTTGAAGATGTTCATGTTATTCAAGATATAACAAATTTAATATTTAATTTTACTTCACACCCCTATATTTTAATATTAATTGTACTTTGGGGGTCAGGCATATTAGCAGCATTTATGGGGGCTGTACCAGTTGTAACTATTTTCATACCTATTGCAAAAGCACTAGTTGGAACTTTTCCTAATAGCGATCTTCTATGGTGGGCCCTAGCTTTAGGGGCAAGCTTTGGTGGTAATGGTACTATTAGTGGTGCTGCATCAAATATGGTTATAGTTGGAATGATAGAAAACAATTTTAATAGAAAAATAAAATTTGCTAAATTTATGAAACTCGGTATGAAAATTGCAACATTAGGACTATTAGTATCATCACTTTATCTATATCTTTTGTTAAAATTATAAAATTACAACGAAAGGAGAGAGTTAATATAAAGGTTATAATCTCAGGAATTGCAATGTCAGTAATTTTCGGGCTTTCATTTTTATTTACAAAAAATGCACTTGATTTTACAACTCCATATAACTTTCTATCAATAAGATTTTTATTTGCATCTTTATCATTTTTAATATTATTTGCTTTAAAAATAATAAAGATTAAAAATACCAAAAAATTATATAAATTACTTATCGTTGCTTTTTTTCAACCGATTCTATATTTTATTTTTGAAACAAACGGTTTAAAATTTGCTAGTTCATCTGAAGCAGGAATTTTAATTGCTACAATACCAATTTTTATAACATTTTTATCACCGTTTATTTTGAAAGAAAAAGTTCCCAAAATAAATTACTTATTTGTATTTTTAAGTTTTTCTGGTGTACTACTAATAATGGGATTAAATGTTAATGAAGGATTTAAAGGAAAGATTTTAATCTTGTTTGCTGTGTTTTCTGCTGTTTTTTACAATTTTGCATCAAAATATTTTTCTAAAGAATTTTCACCACAAGAAGTAACGTTCGTTATGATGATAACTGGTTGGATTTTTTTTACAATTCTTGCTTTAATAAACAGAGAATTAAATTATAATGTAATATCAAATAAAAATGTTTTTATCTCGGCCATATACCTGGGCATTTTTTCATCAACAATTGCATTCTTTTTAATAAACTATATGCTTTCAAAAGTTTCTCCTGTTCAATCATCAATATTTTCAAATTTAACTACTGTTGTCTCCGTTATTGCTGGATTTTTTATTAGACACGAAAGAATAACCTTTAATCATATTATTGGAATGTCGCTTATTATATTAGGTGTTTGGGGAGTAAATTATTTTAAATATCGTAGTGAAAAATAAATATGTTCTCCAAGCACAATATTATATGACTTTTCAATTTCTTTTTCTAAATTATCCGAATAACCACAACCACGAATTTCTAAAACTTGAAAACCATATTTTTCAAGTTCTTTTATATCTTCTAATGTAAAACATCTAGAATTAAAAACCCCGTATTGTGAACCAACAGTAGTTATATGATACTTTTCAAATATTTCCATTTCACGTCTACTTCCATATTTCTTCACTAACTTTCTCATATAGTAATAACTATCTACCGTCGCAAATAACAATCCATCTTTGTTAATAATATTAGAGAGTTTTTTCATAACTAAATCTAAGTCTTCAACATAACTTAATACATCTCCCTGAATATTTAAAATATCGAACTTATCATCACTGTCAAAACTTTCTATAGTAGTATTGAAGTATTTTACTTTATCTTTAAACTTTTCCTTGGCAAACTCTATCATTTTTGAAGATGGCTCAAGAGCATACACAGAAAAACCCTTATTTAAAAAATATTCAAGCCAATAACCAGTTCCACTTCCAACATCAAGAACTCTAGCACTTTTCATATTTATTATTTTATCCATATAATGCTCTACAGCCTTTCGCAATGTTAACCATTTCTTGTTATTATACATTTCATCATACATATAAGCTATTCTGTCATAGTATTCATATGATTTCATCATATTATCTTATCCTTTTATATTGATCATAGTTTCGGACTATTTTATTATTTATCTTTAGCACTCCAAAACTGCGACCTTTCATATATAATTTTAGTGTTCCACCAGAAACATAAAATTTTTCTTCTGATAATAGATCAACAAATTCTGTTCCACTTAATATTCTTCCATCAGGAACATTTACTACCATTTCAATTTCTTTATCATTTTTGTTTACATAAACAATAATATTATCTAATACCATTTGAGATTTTCTCATAAATATTAATGGCTCATTTGATAAAAGCTCAAAACCACCATATCTTAGAGCAGGTTCTCTCTTTCTTAAATAAATCAATTTTTTATAGAATTCTCTTAGTTCATTATCCCATTTCTTTCTATCCCACTCCATTGTTTTTCTACATTCTGGATCATTACCGCCATCAATACCAATTTCTGTTCCATAATAAATTACTGGAACACCAGGATATGTAAATTGCAGTAAAACCGCAGCTTTTCTCTGAAATTTATCTCTTAAAACTGTAGAAAGCCTTTCGCTATCATGACTATCAAGCATATTCCAACATGCATGAATATTTTCAGTTTCTTTATATGCTTTTTCAATGTAAAATCCACAATTTGGATTTTTATCATTTAAATATGAAATTACATTTTCTCTGAAGTGATAGTTCATTATTCCATCGACCATACTCCAATACGACGGATACGTCCATAGCTCACTTACAACATATTTTTCCGAAGAAAATTCTTTTACTTTCGCAGTTATAAATCTATTCATTTCAGGTCCCAAATCTTGCCCACAATCAAGACGCCAACCATCAATACCAAGCTCTAAATATTTCCAAAGAATTTTAGAAATATATTCTTTAACAACTGTTTCCTCTAAAACAAGTTCTGGTAAACTCCTAGTACCCCACCAACCTCTGTAATGATTTTCATAAAATACAAACATATTTCTATACTTTTTACTACCTTTTAAAGCTTTTCTAAACAAAACATGCTCTTTTCCAACATGATTGAAAACCCCATCAAGAATAAGCTTCATATTATTATTATGTAAGTTATTTATTAAATTTTTTAATGCCTTTAACCCCCCAAATTGGGGATCAACTTTAAAATAATCCATCGTATCGTATTTATGATTTGACTGTGCCATAAATATCGGAGTTAAATAAATTGCATTTACCCCTAAATCTTTCAAATATTCTATTTTTTCAGAAATTCCCCATAAATCACCGCCATAAAATATTTTTACGTGAGAACCATCGTTTGATCTTTTTGGAGAAATTCCCCATTTTTCAATTTTACCTCCGCGTTTTTCGTACAAATGACGTTTATCCTCAACAGTTTTTCCTTTTCCTATAAAAAATCTATCTGGAAAAATTTGATAAATTACGGTATCATATACCCAAGATGGTATTGGAAATAAATGCTTCATATTTAATACCTCCAATTTTAAAAATTACATTAAAGAGTATAACATAGAAAAAAATTTTTTAAAGATTTAAGGAGGTGATTTCCATTGGAAAATAAAGTTGCTTTAATAACTGGTGGTGCAAGAAATATTGGGAAAAGCCTTGCAATAGGTTTTCTAAATAACGGCTACAAAGTTGCTGTAATAGATCACAACAAAGAATTACTTGATAAATTACCGGAAAATGGAAATCTTTTAAAATTTTTCGGTGATGTGTCTAATGAAAAAGATGTTATAAAATTCATAGAATATATAGAAAAAAACTTTAAAAGATTAGATGTAATAATTAACAACGCAGCAATTTCAAACTTTAAAAATTTTCTTGAAATTACATTGGAAGAATGGGAAAAAGTAATTAAAGTAAATCTCACTGGGTATTTTCTAATTACAAAATACGGTGTACCACTAATACTCAAAACCTCAGGAAAAGGTTCTATTATAAATATTGCATCAACAAGAGCTATTATGTCTGAAAAAGGTAATGAAGCATATAGTGCTTCAAAAGCAGGAATCATTGGACTTACACATGCACTTGCAAATTCATTAGGCCCCAATATTAGAGTTAATGCAATTAGTCCAGGATGGATACTTCATGAAGGCGAGCAAATAAGTCAAGAAGAACATATGCAACATCTTGTTGGCAGAGCAGGTACACCAAATGATATTTTAGAACTTGCATTATTTCTTGCAAATGAAAAAAAGTCGGGATTTATAACCGGACAAAATATAGTTATTGATGGTGGAATGACTAAAAAAATGATATATATTTAAGGCCCCTTAAACTAAGGGGCCTTAAACTAAACTATATTTTAAATTTCTTTATCACACTGTCCATTGAATTTACTACCTCTCCTAATTCTTCACTTAGTGAGGCTATGTTCTGAACACCTTTTTCAAGATTATCAATCATCTGTTTACTTCTTTCAATCTCATCAACTTCTTCCATAAGAGTTCTTGTTGTACTATCCACTGCGCTAGACATTTCTTCAGCTGCTGCACTTTGCTCTTGCGCAGCTGCGGCAGTATTATTTATCATATTTGTAATATTAAATATTTCATTTTCAATGTTTTCTAGCTGTTCTTTAACAACTCTCGAAAAATCTGAAGCTTCTTTAATACTATCAACTGTTTTTTTAGTATTTATGTTTACCTTTTCTGCATTATTCCTTATTCCTTCAAGAATTTTTCCTATATTTTCTGTTGCTGCTTTACTTTCTTCAGCAAGTTTTCTTATTTCATCCGCAACAACTGCAAATCCTTTTCCTGCTTCTCCGGCCCTTGCTGCTTCAATTGCTGCATTCAATGCAAGTAAATTTGTTTGCTCAGAAATTTGATTAATAGTTTCCAAAATTTCACTTATATTTGCAGCCGATGTAGATAATTCAGATACCATATTTGCAGTGCTTAAAATTTCTGAATATCCTTTTTCTATTAGTTCATATACTTTATTAACAGATTCTGTTCCAGATTGTACGTTTTGTGAGATTTCATTTGCTCTTTCTGAAAGATCCATGGATGATTTTGAAACATTCTGAGCACTTGCTGCAACTTCCTCAATGCTTGAATTAATTTCTTCAAGTGAAGCGGAAATATTTTGAGATTCTGCAACTATTTTTTCAAATGTGCTTACAACATTTCGTGCAACTTGTTCCTGTTCTTCTGAAACTTCTCTCAAATTTTTTGATGAAACTTCTACAGTTTTTGAATTATTATTCAATTCATTAACTATATTCCTTAATCCATCAACCATATTGTTAAGCATTTGTGCGATTTTACCAATTTCATCTTTTCTTTCAACTTCAACCTTTTCTGTTAAATTACCATCTGCAACATCTGATGCTAACTTAACAACTTTTTCTACATCCTTTTTAATTTTCTTACCAATAAATAATACAATAACAAATATTACCAGAATAATTATCACCGAAATTATAATATTTGGTATAATGATACTGTTTAAATATTTTTGAATATCATCATCATATAAACCTGCACCAATCATAAATTTATATGGTTCAAACCATCTTGCATATGCAACTTTCCCAACTTCTTTATTAATAGAAGGCTTATTCCAAATATAATTGTAAACAAATTCACCATTTTTTCTTGCACCTTCAACTAAATCAACTAACACATATTTACCATTTGGATCTTTCACATTATCAGCTTTTTTACCTTCTAAAGTAGGATGAACAATTCCAACATAGTTTTTATCAAATATAAATACGTAATTACTACCTTCAAATTTCATAGAACCTACGTATTTCTTAATCAATTTAATAGCCTCTTCATGAGTTATTTGACCAGATTTTTCCATATTGTATATATTTTCTATAATTCCATAAGCACTATCCACAACATTTTTTACCGCATCTACTTTCAAATCCGTTAGCTCATTCTTTGTAATCAAAAAATTAGCTAATAACAAGGAAAATGTCAAAACCAAAGCTGATACTAAAACAATAGTTAAGATTAACTGAGTTAAGCTTCTAAATTTCATCTTAATACCTCCTTTGAAAGTAAGTTTATTTGTATGTTAAGAAATTAAATACTGATATTATTATATCAAAAAATAATCAATTTAATTAACGCAAAGTTAACTATTTTACAAACAGGTTACTATATTAAGATAAACTTTAGATTAAAAAAGTAAAAATAATAAAAAAATTATCCGATATTAACTAAACTTATAAAAACTTTAATTAAAACTATATTATTAATTAAATAAAATAAAACCAGCACCGAGTGCTGGTTTTAAAATATTATTTTTATTCAAATTTTGATTATATATTCTTTGACCAATAATTTGGTGGCTCTTTAGTAACAATTATGTCATGTGGATGGCTTTCTTTTACAGAGGCAGGTGTTATTTTTATAAATTGAGCTTTTTGCTGAAGTTCTTTAATATTTGCAGCTCCAACATATCCCATACCTGATCTTAATCCGCCAATCAATTGATAAACAACATCTTTTACATTACCTTTAAAAGGAACCATCCCTTCTACACCTTCAGGTATAAATTTTTGATTTCCGCTTTGAAAATATCTATCTGCACTACCTCTGCTCATCGCTCCAAGTGATCCCATGCCTCTATATGATTTATACTTTCTTCCTTGATATAATATAGTCTCTCCTGGTGCTTCCTCAGTACCTGCAAATATACTTCCTAACATAACTGTTTCAGCACCTGCAGCTAATGCTTTTACAATATCACCAGAAAATCTAATACCACCATCTGCTATAATTGGCACATCATATTTTTTTGCAACCTCCACACAATCCATTATTGCAGTAAGCTGTGGAACTCCTATTCCTGCAACAACTCTTGTTGTACAAATTGAACCCGGGCCAATTCCAACCTTTACAGCGTCTGCACCATTTTTAATTAACTCTTCTGTTGCTTGAGCTGTTGCTACATTACCAGCAATCACCTGAAGATCTGGAAATTCTCTCTTTACCATTTTTAAAGTTTCAATTACTTTTTTAGAATGACCATGTGCGGTATCGATAACTATTACATCTACTCCGGCTTTTACTAATGCTTCAACTCTAATAAGAGTATCTTCACTTGTTCCAACTGCTGCGCCAACTAACAATCTCCCTTTTGAATCTCTTGATGCATTCGGATGTTCAACTACACTCTTAATATCTTTTATAGTAATTAATCCTGCCAGCGTACCATCTTCATTAATAAGAGGAAGTTTTTCAATTTTGTTTTCATGTAAAATATCTCTAGCCGCTTCAATGGAAATTCCTTTTTTTGCAATTACTAATTTATCTTTTGGTGTCATTAATTCAGATACTTGTCTTTTTGGATTTCTTTCAAAACGGATATCTCTGTTTGTAATTAACCCCAAAAGTTTATTATTTTCATCTACAACAGGCAATCCTCCAATTTTATATTCTGCCATTATTTTATCAGCTTCTTCAACTGTTACATTCGGCAATATAGTAACTGGGTCATCAATTATTCCATTTTCTGTTCTTTTAACTATTTTAACTTGATGTGCTTGTTCTTCAATCGTCATATTCTTGTGTATTATACCAATTCCACCTTCTCTAGCTATAGCTTTTGCAAGCTCTGCCTCAGTTACAGTATCCATAGCCGCACTTAAAAGTGGTATTTTAAGTTCAATTTTTCTGGTAAGTCTAGTAGTTACATCTACTTGTGCTGGTAAAACTTCACTATAACCTGGTACCAACAAAACATCATCAAATGTTAATGCTTCTCTCATAGATACACCCCCGCTTTCAGTTTTTATATTAAAATTCTTCTAATGTTGCAACAAACGCTCTTGATAATGCATAAAGATAATCATTTGATAAGTTTTCTGCTATATATGATTCTATTTCATCCATATGTTGCCAAATCTTATCAAATGCCAAATTAAACATCCTGTTTACAGCATTTCTAGTCCAAATCTCCTCGGGCCAATCTCCATCTTCAAAAATTTCAACCAAAATTTCTCCCACTTTTTCAGCAAAATTTTCCATGAAATAATTTGTATAAACTACTACAAGATCTCTATTAATCTCATATCTTTCTGCATCTAATTTTTCTAAAATTTCTTTTGTTTCTTTACTCAATTTTTCTTCATTTCCCCAAAATAAAGCATCTAAGGATCCAATTTTAATTGATTCAATATCCCCAGAAAATTCCTCTATTGTTTCTAACATTTCATCATCATCTAATTGTTCAAACAAATAACTTTCATCTTCTTCATCATCAAGTTCTTTATAATGACATTCCTCAATTATGCTCTCTATATTTTCAAGCAGAAAATCTTTTATATCTTCATCACTCAAAACTTCATCATAGTTAAAATAAACTATTTCAGAATAGACTTCATTGAAGTTAATAATAAAATTACGTAAAAATTTTACATAATCTTCATCCGACAAACTTTCTAAAAAATTCATAACACAATCTCCTGCGTCACCTTCACATCCACTAAAATCTGCTTCTTCTAAAGTTTCAATAATTTCATCTGGCGAATCATAAACAATATCTTCAATAGATGGAAATAAAGTCTCTTTTTGAGGCAAAACTCCAAAACTAATTCCTTTAATATCATCTTTCTCATTTAGTTTCAAATAGTCATTTATTCGCTCATCGTTTGTAACATCATTAACTCTATAAATAGGCATTTTTACACCTCCGAAAAAGTAAAATGAAATTTATCTTCTTAAAATTATTTGGTAGAGATAGTAAAAATACATGCTAAGAAATACTACTGCTTCAAATCTAAATATTCTCTTTCTAAAGATTGAAAAAACAAACAATAATACAGCCATTAAATTCATAACTATAAGATCAATTGTAAAATTATTAACATCAACAATTAAATTTCCAAACAACGAGCTAACACCTAGTATCAGTAAAATATTAAAAACATTACTTCCCACTATATTTCCAACTAAAATATCATTTTCACCTTTTACTGTCGAAATAACACTAACAACAATTTCAGGCAATGACGTTCCAACAGCAACTATAGTTAAACCAACGAAGGTTTCACTAAGATTAAAAAGCTCTGCAATTTTTACAACATTTCTAATTGTCATTTCTCCACCAACAGAAACTCCAACTACACCTAAAACAATTAAAAATATAGAAAACCATGTACTCTTAACTTCTTTAACTTCTTCTTCAAATTCTTCTTGAACAATTTCTTTTGCACTAGTTATAAGATAGTATATATAGATAATCATCAATAATAAAAACACTATTCCATAGTTCCAAACTAAATTGTAATCTTTCAAAAATAGCGCAGTGAAAGTAAGAGTTGAAATAAGCATGAAGGGCATTTCAGCGCGTATGGTTTGCTTTTTTATAGGAATTGAAACAAATAAAGCCGACAAGGCAAGAGCAAGCGAAATATTAGCAATATTACTTCCAACTACATTTGAAATTGAAACACTTGAATAACCTTTAAAAACTGCAACTAACGAAGCGACAAGTTCTGGCAATGATGTTCCAAAAGCAACAACTGAAAGACCAACAACCATTTTTGAAACACCCAAATTTAAAGCTACAGATACCGCTCCTTCTACAAGCCAATCTGCTCCTTTAATTAGCAAAATAATACCAATAATAAGCCCTATAAAAGTCCAAAACATATTTTTTAAGACCTCCCCAATTAAAAATATCTAAATTCAACATATGCTATAGAAATTATCAAAGAAATTAATGATGGTATAAGAGAAAATTTCATATACTCTTTAAAAGAAACAGATCTTTTTGAATATTTTAATAGCATGGTAATTGCAACAATATTTGCAGATGCACCAATTTGTGTAAGATTTCCTCCAAAACATACACCAAGAGATAAAGCCCACCAATAAGGATTTAGATTAACAAAAGTAGAGTTAATTGAAGGAAGCATCTTAATTACAGGAATCATTGTCGCAGTAAATGGAATATTATCAAAAAATCCACTAACTACAAATGACATAATAATCAGAAACATTCCAAATAATTTTGGTGTACTTCCAAAATTTTTGCTTAAAATCATTGCTAAATTTTTTAAAATCCCAGTATCTTCAAGCGCACCTGTTATTATAAACAAACCTATAAAGAAAAATATAGTGCCCCACTCAATTTCACCAAAATGTTTTTCAACATTTTTTGGATCAATAACCAAAATCGATAAAAAACCCATTCCAAATGCTATGACTGAACTATGCACTCCTATTTTTTCTTGAATTGTAAATAAAATTATTACACTAATCAACAAAACTGTAGATTTAATTAAATTACTTTTTGTAATTTCAATAGCAGAAAATTCAAAACTTATATTTTTTTTTCAAATATTTTTTATTTTTTAATACAAAATATAAAATAATAGTTCCCCAAGTTATTAATGTGGCTGGAGAAGTATTCAGTATAAAATCATTAAAAGTAAGCCTTGCTGCATTTCCAATTAAAATATTTGGGGGATCACCTATTAGTGTAGCTGTACCACCAATATTAGAACTAAAAACCTCTGAGAGAACAAAAAAGGTAGGATCAATACCCGCGGCATCAGCAACTGCAAGTGTTATTGGAATAAAAATCATTATTGTGGTTACATTATCTACAAAGGCCGAAAAAAATGCTACAAAAAAGTTTAAAAGAATAAAAATAGATAAAAATGAATTTTTAGAAAAATGAATCAGTTTAAAAGCTACATATTCAAAAAAACCAGTACTTTTAACAGCAGAAACAAGAAGCATCATTCCAATTAAGAGAAAAATAGTATCAAAATCAACATAATTTTTAAACAAGTAATCAGGATCTTCAAATACTCCAAAAAAAGTTAAGATAAAAGCACCTAAAACTACAGAAATTGATCTATGAACTTTTTCAGAAATTATTAAATAATATACAACAACAAAAATAAATAAAGAGATAATTGCATCTATAGTCAAAGTATTACCTCCCAATGTTGTCTATTAAAAAAAACAGGGCTTTTAAGCCCCGTTGGAGCGGGCGACGGGACTCGAACCCGCGGCCCTCAGCTTGGGAAGCTGATGCTCTACCACCTGAGCTACACCCGCTCAATTACATTTTTATTATATCAAATACCATTTATATTTTCAAGTTTTATAACTTTATCATACCCTGGAATCCCATAAATGCTAAAGACAACAAAGATGCTGTAATCAACGCAATTGGAAGTCCTTCAAATGGTTTTGGTAAATCATATAATTCCAATTTTTCACGAATTGCACTAAATATTATTAATGCTAAAAGAAAACCAAGCCCCGCACCAAGAGAATTAAAAATTGTTTCTAAAAGATTGTAATTATTCATACTATTTATAAGGGCAACACCCAATATTATACAATTTGTGGTAATGAGTGGAAGAAATATTCCAAGTGCATCATACAAGTTTGGATTATTTTTCTTTAAAAACAATTCAACAAATTGAACAAACGATGCAATAACCAAAATAAACGCAATTGTTCTTAAAAATTCAAGGCCAAGTGATATTAAAAGTCTATCAACAAACCAAGAAATTGTAGAGGACATTACAAGAACAAATGTTGCTGCAAGACCCATTCCAACGGCTGTATCCATTTTTTTAGACACACCTAAAAACGGACAAATACCTAAAAATCTCATAAAAACATAGTTATTAACAAGCATTGCTGATAATAGTATCAAAAAAATCTTCATTTAGTGTTCCCCCTTTCTTTCCTCTTCATACCTATATATGCAAAAAGTGCAGCAAGTAAACCTAATGTCAAATAAGCACCAGGGGGAAGAATCATGATAAACACATTAAATGCTTTACCCCAAATTTTTACATCAAATAATGTACCACTTCCAAGCAATTCTCTAATTGCACCTAAAAGAGTTAAACTTGCTGTAAAGCCAAGACCCATTCCAAGACCATCTAACATTGAATACCAAACATTATTCTTTGATGCAAATGACTCTGCTCTACCCATAATTACACAGTTAACAACAATAAGAGGAATAAATAATCCTAATGTTTTCCAAAGATCGTATACATAGGCATGCATCAAAAGATCAACAATTGTAACAAAAGATGCAATTATAGTTATAAATATTGGAATTCTTATTTTTTCAGGAACTGCTTTTCTCAAAAGAGAAACAACTATATTTGACATAACTAAAACAGCAGTAGCAGCAAGCCCCATTCCAAAACCATTCTTCGCGCTAGTAGTAGTTGCAAGTGTTGGACACATTCCTAATGCTTGAACATAAGTAGGATTTTCTACAATAAAACCTTTACTGAATTCTTTCCATGATCTGCTTGCCATTAATTATTGCACCTCCTTTTGCAAATATTCGAACATTGCGTCAATAGTTGATGCAACTGCTCGAGGTGTAATAGTTGCTCCTGTCATTACATCACTTATTTTTACAACTCCAATCTTTTTTGCTTCTTCAGGCGAAAGATTAGATTTTCCAGCATCTTTGTCAACTTTAACTCCATTTTTTAAACCTTCATATGGGATAGGATAAAATCTCTTTTGAGATGTCTCTTCAGATATCTTTGCTCCAAGTCCAGGTGTTTCTTGTGAATATTCAATAACCCTTATTGATAAAAGATCAATTTTTTTATTATTTACTAAAAAGGATGCTATTGTAATAACTTTTCCACCATAGCCAATACCATACCCCTTTAAAACGTAAACCTTTCCTCTTTCAGTATCAAAATTTAAAACAGGGGTCAAAACAGCACTAGTTCCTTTTTTAAATATTTCTTTTTCTTCCTCTTTTGAACCCTTTAATACTGCTTCTTTTATTACTTTCTCTTTTACTAATAGATTCCCATTTTCTGTAAGAACAAACTTAACCGCGTCAATGGTATTTTTCAATTCAGCTTCTTTTATTGCAGTTTGGGTTGAAGTATAGATAAATCCTAAAATCAAACCTGCAACTAAAGTATATACCATCAAAATTAGACCTGTTTTTATCATATCTTTCATGATTTCACCTCACCAAAAATGCGGGGTTGTGTGTATCTATCAATAAGTGGAACAAATGCATTCATTAAAAGAATTGATAATGAAACACCTTCTGGATAACCCGCAAAATACCTTATTAGTAAAGTCATAACTCCAGCACCAATACCAAATATAGCTTGCCCTTTTATTGTCATAGGACTTGTAACCATATCAGTTGCCATAAATAATGCACCTAACATCAAACCACCACTGAGAATATGAAATAGAGGTGTACCAAATGTTGGATTTGCAAAATAGAAAAACGATGACATAACAAAAACAGTTCCTATATAAGAAATTGGAATCATTAATTTTATTCTTTTTCTAGCAACAAGGTATGCAAAACCTATTAGCAACAATAAAACACTTGTTTCACCTATGGATCCGGCTCTATTTCCTATAAACAAATCCCAATAACTTACATTTACGCTTCCTGTTTCTTTTAAAACAGCAAGTGGTGTAGCAGTTGTTTGAACATCAACCCATTTAGAAAAGGAAAGTGTAGGTTTATACCATGTCGTCATTTGAACAGGAAATGAAACTAACAAAAATGCCCTCCCAGCAAGTGCAGGGTTAAATATGTTCATTCCAAGTCCACCAAAAGCATGTTTTGCAACACCTAATGCAAAAACTAATCCAAGTAAAAATACCCACCATGATGTTGCAGGGCTAACATTCATCGCAAGAAGCATTCCTGTTACCGCAGCACTTCCATTTGGCACAAAATTTTTATCTTTTCTAAGTACTTTCATAATAAATAATTCAAAAAATTCACCAACAACTGCACCTAAAATAGCAAGAAAAAATGCATAAAAACCAAAAAAATACCATGCACCTATTAAAGCTGGTAATAAAGCTATAATAACATCCAACATTACTTTTGAAGTTGTGTCATTTGATCTTAAATGTGGAGCATTTCCAGTAATCAACTTCATCATTTCTTCCCTCCCCTCAGGGCCCTATACACTTTTTTAGCAAGTTTAATAGTTTTAACATGTTCAATCTTAGCAGGACAAATATACGTACAAGAACCACATTCTATACAATCCATTAATCCTATACTTGCTGCTTCATCATATCTTTTTTTCTTTCCAAGCAAGTCTAATAAGTATGGCTGGAGTCCCATTGGACATACATTTACACAATAAGAACATCTAATACAAAAGGTGCTTTTCTGTTCATGTGGAACAATACTTGTAATTCCATTATTTCCCTTTACTATTGGAGTTTCTATATTGTTTATAGGTATTCCCATCATTGGTCCACCCATTAAAACCTTTATTTCTTCAAGTCCTTCTTTAAATCCTTCACCTAAATTATCCACAATCCATGAAATAGGAGTACCAATTCTTATCCACCAATTTCCTGGTTTTTTAATTGCTTCCCCAGTTAAGGTTAAGCCTCTTTCTATAAGAGGTTTACCATCAATTACTGCTTCCTTAATTGCATACATAGTACTTACATTTTGAACTACAACTCCAACATCCAATGGAAGGCCACCACGTGGAACACTTCTTTTTGTAACAGCATAAATTAATTGTTTTTCAGCACCTTGAGGATATTTTGTTTTTAATGGAACAACAGTAACTTTTCCTCTCCATTTATCATTTAAAAGATTAATTGCATCAATTTTATTATCCTCAATTCCTATATACACATTTTTAACATTTAAAATTTTCTTTACAATTTCAATACCTAACAAAATCTCTTCATGCTTTTCTAACATCATTCTGTGATCAATTGTCAAGTATGGTTCACATTCTGCACCATTTATAATTAATGTATCAATTTTTTTATCCTTTGGAGGATTTAACTTTATATGTGTTGGGAACATTGCACCACCAAGTCCTACAATACCTGCTTTTTGAATGATATCAAGAAGCTCTTCTTTTGAAAATTTCTCAAAATCACCATGAGGAAGAAGCTCCCAATCATCTTCAGATTCTCTTTCAATAATAACTGCGTCAACTGCTTTTCCAAAAATTATATTACTTATCTTTTTAACTTCAACAACTTTACCAGTTACTGGTGAATGAACATACGCAGAAACGAACCCGGAAGGTTCACCAATAACTTGACCAGTTTTAACTTCATCACCAACCTGCACTACAGGTTTTGCAGGAGCACCCGCATGCTGTTGCATAAATACTATAACCTTTTCTGGTAAAGGGGCTTTTTTAATTGGAATATCTTTACTCAACGACTTATTTTCGGGAGGATGTACTCCTCCCAAAAAGCTCGATAGCTTCAAGACACCACACCTCCCAAAAAATTAAAATTCACCATCCAATTTTACATTATAACACACTACTTCGAACTTTTCACAATCTTAAAGAATATGTTATAATAAAGAAGAAATTAATTAAGAGGTGATTAATATGGATTATCTATTAAAATTACTAAATGGAAACTTTGTCGATGAAGTTACAAGACTTCCAAATGAATCTTTTTTTAATACCGTATACTCGATGTTGAGTAATTCGAATTCAACTTTTTTTGTAATAACACTCGACCTTGATTTTGATTCACTTGCAGAAGATGAAATAAATTTTGTAATTGCAAGAGCTGCATCTGTAATCAAACACAGTGTAAGGATTCCAAAAGATTTCGTGTGCAGGAGCGGTCAAAAAAGATTTTCAATAATTTTACATGGGATTAATGAAATAACAGCCAAACAAATTGCAAATAGAATAAAAGAATCTTTAGACTATTTGCTTTTAAATTATAAAGATAAAAACATAAAAATTGATACAAAAATAAAAGTAGAAAAATTGGGAGGTGCAATTGGTGAATAATGAAATTGGCACAAGGTATGATCCAGCAAATATTGAAACAAAATGGTACAAATTTTGGCTAGAAAAAGGATATTTTACTCCTAAAAAAGAAGGCCCAAAATATTCGATTGTTATTCCTCCTCCTAACATTACTGGAAAAATACACATGGGTCACGCTCTAAACATAACCCTTCAAGATATCTTAGTAAGATTTAAAAGAATGAATGGATTTAAAACTTTATGGGTACCAGGAGAGGATCATGCAGGAATTGCAACTCAAACAGCTGTGGAAAAAGCTATTGAAAAAGAAGGTAAAAAAAGAGAAGAACTTGGAAGAGAAAAATTTTTGGAAATTGTTTGGGATTGGGCTAACACATATCGTAATACTATTAAGAATCAAATAATGGCTATTGGTGCTTCAGTTGACTGGACAAGAGAACGTTTCACTTTAGATGAGGGACTTTCAAAAGCTGTAAAAAAAGTTTTTGTTTCTCTTTATAAAAAAGGACTAATTTATAAAGGCAAATATATAGTAAATTGGTGTCCTAGATGTAAAACTGTTCTTTCTGATGAAGAAGTCGAATATGAAGAACACGATGGAAAATTATATTACATAAAATATCCTTTTGCTGCTGGTAATGGCGAAATTATAATCGCAACAACACGCCCTGAAACCATGCTAGGAGACACTGCTATTGCTGTTTCGCCTTCGGATGAAAGATATAAAGAACTTATTGGAAAAGAAGTTATTGTTCCACTTGTTGGAAGGAAAATAAAGATAATAGCTGATATGCATGCAGATCCTGAATTTGGAACTGGTGCTTTAAAAGTAACACCTGCACATGATCCTAATGACTATTTAATTGGTCAAAGACATAATCTTGAATTTATTAATATTTTCAACGATGATATGACAATTAATGAAAATGGAGGAAAATATAAAGGTCTTGATAGGTATCAAGCAAGAGAAAAAATAGTAGAAGATTTGGAAAAAGAAGGTTATTTAGTAAAAATAGAAGATATTAAACATTCTGTTGGTCATTGCTACAGATGCAATACAGTTATAGAACCTATGCTAATGGACCAATGGTTTGTTAAAATGAAACCTCTTGCCGAAAAAGCTATTGAAGCTGTTGAAAAAGGAGAAGTAAAGTTTTATCCTGATAGATGGAAAAAAGTATATTTAAATTGGATGTACGAAATCAGAGATTGGTGTATTAGTAGACAACTTTGGTGGGGACATAGAATTCCAATTTGGTATTGCCAAGATTGCGGTCACATTAACGTTTCTGAAGAAGAAGTTAAAAAATGTGAAAAATGTGGTAGTACTAATCTAAAGCAAGAAGAAGATGTTCTAGATACTTGGTTTTCATCTGCACTTTGGCCCTTTAGTACACTTGGCTGGCCTGAAAATACATCCGATTTGAAAGAATTCTATCCAACAGATGTATTAGTCACAGGTTTTGATATAATCTTCTTCTGGGTTGCAAGAATGGTCATGATGGGCTATGAATTTATGGGCAAAAAGCCTTTCAATGATGTTTACATCCATCAACTTGTGAGAGACAAATTCGGAAGAAAAATGAGTAAATCCTTAGGAAATGGTATAGATCCATTAGAGGTTATTCAAGAATATGGTGCAGATCCAATGAGATTCACTTTAGCTCTACTTGCTGCCCAAGGAAGGGACATTAAACTTGATATTAAAAACATAGATACTAGTAAAAAATTTGCTAATAAAATATGGAACGCAACAAGATTTATAATAATGAATTTGGAAGATTATAAAGAAATTCCTCTTGAAAATCTTAATTTATCTGATAAATGGATCCTTTCAAGACTACAAAAAACTATAAAAAACGTAACTAATGCAATCGAGCAATATGAATTTAACCTTGCAGCAAGAGAGATATACAATTTCTTCTGGGATGAATTCTGTGACTGGTATATTGAAGTATCAAAACCAAGACTAAAAACTGAGGAAAAGCATCTTGTTCAAAACGTCTTAGTTACTGTTCTAGATAATAGCTTAAAATTATTGCATCCGTTTATGCCATTTATTACTGAAGAATTATGGCAAAAACTTCCAACATCAGGAGAATCAATTACGGTATCTGAATGGCCAAAAGTTAATGATAAATTAATAGACAATATTAGTGAAAAACGCTTTTCATTATTAATGAATATTATAAAAGGTATTAGAAATGTAAAAGCAGAAATTAACATACCTCAAAGTCAAAAAGTAAATATTTCTTCAAATCATGACTTTACAGAAGAAGAAAAGTTATATATAAGAACTCTTGGAAATGTAGAAAATATAAAAATCAGCGATCAAAAGCCTGAAAAATCAGCAAGTGCATTTGTAAATAATGAATTAGAAGTTTACGTTGAACTTGGTAATTTAATAGATATTGAAACTGAAATAAATAGACTTAACAAAAAAATTGAAAAACTTGAAAAAGATGCACAAAAATTTAGAATCAAACTTAGTAACAAGAAATTTTTGGAAGGTGCACCTGAAGAAATTGTGGAAGAAGCAAAAGAAAAGTTAGCAAACATAGAAGAACAAATCAAAAAAATTAAAAATATAATTACATCACTAAAATAAGAAGTGATAATATGGAGTATTTAGACGCATTAAAATACTTATACTTTAAACGACCTTATGGAAAAATTAAAATAGGACTTTATAGAATAGAAGAATTATTAAAAAGGCTCAACAATCCAGAGAAAAATTATAAATGCTTTCATATTACTGGATCAAATGGAAAAGGAAGTACTACAACATTTCTACATTATTTAGCAAAAAATCATGGGTATAAAGTGGGGGGATATTTATCTCCCCACTTATCTTCAATTCTTGAAAGATTTCCAATTAACGGAAAATATATATCAAAGGAGCGCTTTTTAAATGCCTTTAATCTAGTTAAGAAATACTCTGAAGAAATGGATAAAAAAGGTGAAGAATTTTCTCCAAGTTTTTTTGAATTTGCAACTGCTCTTGCATTTGAAATAGATAAAGAGGAAAACGTAGAAATTTCAACCATTGAAGTTGGTCTTGGAGGCAGATTTGACGCAACTAATGTAATTATTCCCGAAGTTTCAATAATTACCACGGTAAGTCTTGAGCATACAAAAATTCTCGGGAACTCTCTTGAAAAAATTGCGTATGAAAAAGCTGGAATCATAAAAGAAAATAGACCAGTAGTAATTGGTAATGTTCCAAAAGAAGCTAAAAAGGTTATATATAATATTGCTGCAGATAAGAATGCAAAAGTATATGAACTTGGAAAAGACTTTGATTATGAAGTTGTAGAATATCAATTTGGAAAAAATATAATAAATTATTACGGTGAAACTACTATTAAAGGGCTTGAAGTAAATTTAAACGGGACACATCAACCCATAAACGCAGCAATTGCCTTAAAAGCATACGAGTTGTTTGAAAAAATTGATTTAAATAATACTTTTGTAGCATTTAAGGAAGCATTTATACCTGGGAGATTCGAAATGTTCAATGGTTTTCTCCTTGATGGCTCACACAATCCACAAGCTGCTGAAAAATTTTTGGAAAACTTAAATATATACTTCAAAAACGATAGTAAAATAGCATTATTTGGAATTTTAGATGATAAAGATAAAATCTCTGTTATTTCAAAACTGATACCAGAATTTGAACATGTTATAGTTACTTGCCCACCATCACACAGAGCTATAAATTGTTTAGAAACATATGAATTGGTTAAAGACTTTTCAAAATCTTGTGAATTTATAGCTGATCCAATACATGCAATCGAAAAACTAAAAGAAATGAAAGCTGATTTAAAAGTTGTTACTGGTTCATTTTATCTTGTTGGTTTCATAAGAAGCTATTTAGGTAAGGGTTATATAGATGAAGAGTTAAAATTAATGAGGAGGTGATAATTTGGAAATTTTAGAATTAATTTGGAAAAAAATTTTAGAGAAAGAAGCAATTGAACCTGTTATTTTGGATATGTCAAATACTAATGTTCCTACAGATTATTTTATAATCCTTACTGCTAATAGCAACACTCATATGAATAGTTTAAGAGATACAATATTAGATTTATTATCTGAAATTGGAAAACAAGTAATTTATTATGACAAAGAAGATAATCATGAATGGCTAATAATTGATGCATCAGACATTGTTATACATATTTTTACAAAAGAAGCAAGAGAATTTTATGACCTTGAAGGATTATGGATTGATGCCAAAAAAATAAAGGGTGAAAAATAATGATTTTAAGAAATGCATATGTTTTAAGAAATTGGAAGTCCAATATTGAGAAGGTTGACATAAAAATTGATAAAGGAAAGATAATAAAAATTGATAAGAATTTAAAAGATAATGAGGATGAAGAATTTGATCTAGATAATAAATTAATAATTCCAGGCCTTGTAAATACACACACTCATGCAGCAATGTCTATTTTAAGAGGTATTGCAGAAGATTTACCTTTTAACAAATGGCTTTTTGAACATATAATACCACTTGAAGAAAAATTAAACGAAGATATAGTTTATTTTGCATCTATGCTCTCAATGATGGAAATGTCTAAAAACGGTATTGTAGCTTTTTGTGATATGTATATGTTTGAAGATTCTGTTGCACAAGCTGTAAAAGATTTTGGGATGAAAGCACTTTTAACTAGGGGACTTGTTTCAGAAGAAAACAAAATTGAAAAAAGTAGACTTAACGAAGCACTTTCTCTTTTTGAAAAGTGGCATGGTATTGATAATAGAATTTTCGTAGGACTCGGTCCACATGCTCCTTATACCTGCTCTTTAGAAGCTTTAAAGGAAATTGGTAAACTCTCCAGAAAATTAAAAATTCCTGTTACAATGCATTTATTTGAAAATAAATGGGAGAAAGAGCAATTTTCACTTTCACAAATTCTTTCTTCTGGAATTGCTGATTATCATTTCCTTGCTGTTCACTGTGTCCATCTTGATGATAATGATATTAAAATGCTAAAAGATTTTAATGTGTTTATATCTCATAACCCTACTAGTAATTTAAAATTAGGAAATGGTATAGCACCTATTCAAAAAATGATTGAAAATGGTTTGACTGTAGCTCTTGGAACGGATGGACCTGCTAGTAACAATTCTCTTGACATACTATTTGAAGCTCGAATTGCTTCTCTATTACAAAAAAAGGACAATCCTCAAAATCTTGACATTAACCAAATGCTCAAAATGCTAACAATAAACGGTTATAGATCGTTAAATATAGAAGGCGGAGAAATAAAAGAAGGTTTCCCAGCTGATCTAACAATAATTAATTTGAAAAATCCAAGTTTTTATCCTATCGAAAATATGAAAAAACATATAATTCATTCAAAAGTTGATGTATTTGCTACGATGGTAAATGGAAAATTTACATATTATAATGGTACATTCCCAACTATTGATGAAAAGGAGGTATATAGAAAATTTTCGACTTTTTACAGGAAGGTTATAGGTATAGAAAATTAAGTGTCGAACTAAAGAAAAAATATGGTGAAAAAGTATATAGATTACCAATAAATGCAGGTTTTAGCTGTCCAAACCGTGAAAATGGATTACCTGGTTGTTTGTTTTGTGATGAAACAGGTAGCGGTTTTACCACTTTTGGTGAGTTTGATATAAAAACTCAAATAAAAAAAATGAAGGAAAGATATACAAAAAAGGGCGCTAAAAAATTTATAGCATACTTTCAAAATTATTCAAATACTTATGCACCAATTGAAATGCTTAAAAAAGTTTATTTTAGCGCAATAGATGAAGATATAGTTCAAATTTCTATTTCAACTAGACCTGATTGTATTTCAGACGAAATTTTGGATTTACTAGAAGAATTAAGAGAAAAGATTGACGTATCAATAGAAATGGGACTTCAAACTTCAAATTATCATACTCTTGTAAAAATGAATCGTGGACACACATTAGCTGAATACATCTATGCTGCCAAAAAAATTAAAGAAAGAAATTTTGAACTTATTTCACATGTGATCTTAAACTTCCCAACTGATGATATGCTTGATGTAATTGAAACAGCAAAAATTCTATCAGTTCTAGATATAGATGGTGTTAAAATACATTCACTATACGTTGTCGAAAACACAATTTTAGGAAAACTTTTTAATGAAAACAAAATTCAAATTGGAACACTTGAGAGTTATATTGAAAGAGTCATACGATTTTTAGAATTTCTCTCACCAAAAATAATTATTCATCGATTGGTAGCAGATCCTCCAAATAATGGGACTATCTTTGGTAATTGGGGAATTCCAAAAATACAAATTATTAATATGATTGAAAAAAGATTAAAAGAAAAAGTTACATACCAAGGAAAATACTTTTATAAATGGTTCGAGCCAAAAACAAACAAACTTAGCAAAAGGAGTTAAAAATATGAAAAAGATTGTTCTTTCTATAATATTATTTATCTTTTCTATTTTTTTACATGCAAATGTAATAACCTCTACTAATACAGACATTGATAATGATGGGATACTTGAAAATATAACCTTAGAAGGCAATAAATTAAGTGAAATTTATTATGACGCTTTTGTTCTGAAAATTAAAAATGAAAAGTCAGAAAAGAACATAAAATTGGACTTTGGAGGCTATTCACCAAAAATGGAAATTTATGATTTTGATGGTGACAGCATTAAAGATATCCTAATCATTAGCGATAGTGGTGGTAGTGGTAACTATAGTGAATATTTTATTTACTCCATAAAGAAGGGAGTTTTATTAAATAATGATTTAAAACTAGACCTTAAAGCAAAGTTTTTTGATGGATTTAAAGCGCTAATATCATATAAAGACAAATATACTTTTTTAGATTTAAGTGAAAAAAAGGAACAATATATAAATGAAAAAATTTACAACAAATTTGGTCAATTTATTGGTGAAAACAAAGATTTATTTATTGGAGGCATATCAAATCTAGAAGCTTTTGACTTTGGAAAAGATGATATTTATGAATTGAAAGGAATTATCACTTTATCAGGTATATATCATGCTGATAGAATTGGCTACATTCACTTTGTATATTCCATCAAAAACGACAAATTTATATGGTTAGAAGTTTCTAAATTACTATATGCAGGGTTTTGAGAAATTATGATTCATAGGTGGGATGTTACTCCAAAAGAAGCTATATCAATTCAAAAATCTTTAAATGATAAATTAATTTTCAAGCCCTTCAATAAAACTCCTACATATGTAGCTGGAGTCGATTTGTCTTACGTTAATAATAAATCATTGGCTGTTATAGTAGTTATAGACAGCAAATTCAATGTTGTGGAAATCACTTACCACATTGACAAAATTAAATATCCATACATTCCAGGACTTCTTGCATTTAGGGAAGGTCCTGTGTTTTTAAAAGCATGGCAAAAAATTAAAACAAATGTAGATCTTGTTATGTTTGACGGTCATGGAATTGCACACCCTAGAAAGCTTGGAATAGCATCTCATATGGGATTATGGATCAAAAAGCCAACAATTGGTATAGCAAAAAAGAAATTAGTTGGAACGTATGATGAACCTTCGAATACTAAATTTTCATCTTCTTACCTTTGGTACAACGGAGAAAAGATCGGAATTGTTTTAAAAAGCAGAGAAAATACAAAACCAATTTTTATTTCTCCTGGACATTTAATAGATCTTGATAGCTCGCTAAACATAGTAAAAAAATACATAACCAAATATAAACTTCCTGAACCAACGCGTCTTGCACATATTTATACACAAAAACTTAAAAACAAAATTATTGAGAAAGAATAACTACAAAATCTACTGATAAATCTGGATAATTTCTATTTTTTGTTAATGTGTCAATTAAAATCAAATAATTCTCAAGATCTTCTTTTGCAAGTAAAATTTTAAAATTTCTCTTTGGATGCACGGTTTTAACAATTTTTTCTACTTCTTCTATTTTCACTTCTTCGTTTACAATATAAACTGTATCTGATAAAAAATTTGTATTTTGCATAAAATAAATATCTTCCGGTATATATCCAGCCGCTTTCCACATATAATGCAAGTTTACATTATATGTCCTATTTTGATTTTTTGTATTGTTAACTATATAAAATCTATAGCGTTCATCTACCTTATTTAAACTTTTTGAAGAAAAAAATTCTTTTAATTTGCTTAAATCCCCAGGATAAATATTTCCATTAACGTCATATTTTATAGGGAAAGAATAACTTTTTATTGAAAATCCATCTTTAAATTTTGTAGCTAAAAATACAAGCTCTGATGTTTTTATATTTGTATCCATAGATTCATAGACCTCTTTAAAAACTTTTGCAAGTGTAAAAACATCTTTTTTCAACGCCGCTTTTATTAATTGGTTAATAATATACTTTTCTCGTTCAATTCTTCCGATATCCCCTAATGAATCCTTCCTAAATCTCATATAAGCCAATAACTGCTCCCCATATAAATAATGTATTCCTGGATCAAAATCAATAATAAGATTCTGAGAATAGTCAGTATATTTCATGGGCTTATCTACATAAACCTCAATAGGACCAATTCTATCACCTACTAATTTTACAACGTCATAATCAACAATTACATATTTATCAATCTTTTTACCAACAAAATTTTCAACCAATTCTTTTAAATAACCTAATCCTTCTTTTTGATAAATTGAATTTATCTTTGAATTATTTATTATTAAATCTCTTGGTATATTTGTAATTTTTATCTCTCTATTTTTCACATTAATGTTTAAAAACATTATTACATCAGTTCTTCGCGTATTTTGTATATCTTTATCAAGACCCAAAACCAAAAAATTAGTCTCCTCATCAAGAGGAGAGTAAATTACAGACAATAAAATATTTATCCACGGCAAAAAAACAACACCTAATGAAAATAATGTTACAAAAATTGCGATTAATAATAAAACTATATTTTTATTCATAATTCTATTCTAAATAACCAATATATGGAATATTTCTATACTTTTCATCAAAATCCAAACCATATCCTACTACAAATTTGTCTTCAATTTCAAAGCCTACAAATTCTGCATTTACAATAGGATTTTTAGAAGTTTTTTTCAACAAAGTTGCAACTTTTAAATCTGCTGGATTATACCTTTTTAAGTAGCCCAGAATGTATGACAATGTTTGACCTGTGTCTAATATATCTTCAACAACCAAAACATGCCTTCCTTCAATAGGCTCATCAATCCAGCTTTTTACTCTAATTCTACCAGTAGATTCCATACCGCTGTAACTTGAAACATGAATAAAGGAATATTCAACATTTAAATCAATGTTTTCAACAAGATCCGTAAAAAAATGAATAGCACCTTTTAAAACACACACGGCATGAATTGTATCCGTTTTTTCTTTGTAATACTCAGTAATTTCTTTACCAAGAGATTTTATACGTTCCTGAAGCTTTTGTTCACCTATTAGTACATTCAAATTCAATTCCATCCCTCCCCTTCAATTATACCTGAAACTATAACTGAATCATCAAAACCATACACTACTGCTATCTGCCCAGGTGTAATAGCAAAAATTGGCTCTTGCGTTTCAATATATAACCTTTCATTTTCAAAATGGGCTTTACATCTAACTTCTTTGAATTTTTTTCTTACTTTAACATATCCTTCAAAATCTTTGGATACATTCTGCAAAAAATTTGGTTTCAAAACTGTAAATTTTGTACTAAAAGCCGATTCTTTATCACCGACAATTAAAATATTATTTTTAAAATCTTTTTTAATTACATAAAGCCTTCTTCCTGTTGCTACACCTATTTTTCTTTGACCAATTGTATAATTAGCAAGTCCTTTATGCGTTCCAATAATATTGCCTTCAGTATCAATAATTAATCCTTCTTTAAATTCCATATTATTTTCTCTCAAAAATTCAGAAATATTTCCATCTGGTATAAAACATAAATCTTGCGAATCCACCTTGTTATGAACATGAATTCCAATTTTCTCAGCTATCTCCCTAATTTGTTGCTTTGTATATTCTCCATTAGGTAAAATAATTTTTTTCAGCTTCTCTTTCTTTATAGAAGCCAGAAAATATGATTGATCTTTTTCATAGCTTTTAGCCTTATATAATTTACCATTCTTTATTATTGCATAATGTCCTGAAGCAACATAATCCATACCATCTTCAAACATTTTTTCCATTAAAACACCAAATTTTATCCAATCATTACAAAAAAAGCATGGATTTGGAGTTTTACCACGCTTATATTCACTAACAAAGTAATTAATAACCATTTCTCTAAAATCATCTTCTAAATGCACTACTTTAAAGTCTACACCAAACTTTTCCGCAATCTTTTTAGCATCATATGTATCTGAAGGACTGCAACAAACCTTATGTGTAATTTTTTTTGTTAAATATATCTCATCAAACACTGTCTTCATATGATAGGCAGTCACCTCATATCCTTCTTGTAAGAGAAAATATAGAGCTACTGCACTATCAACACCGCCACTTAAGGCAACACCTACTTTTATAATTTTTGCCTCCTTTCAAATTCTTCACATTTTTTTAAATACGATTCTTTCAAATCTTCTAAAGTAACAGATTTTAACGATTGTTTAAATCTTTTCATAACAATTTCCCAAACTTCATTTACAGAGCAAATTTCAGGTGCCAAACTTATTTTATCAGGTGGAACAAAACAAGTTATCATTGAACTAATATCATCTACTGAAGTAACAATGTCATATACTGTAATATCTTTTGGATCTTTTACTAATTTATAACCTCCGAACTTACCTCTTGATGACTCCAAAATTCCGCTTGCTACAAGTTGGGAAAGAATTTTTTGTGCAAATTCATATGGAATACTTGTCTTACATTTTGAAATCAATTCTGATGTACTCATCCTCTTATTTTCAATAGATAATAAAAGTAACAATCTTAATGCATAATCACTTTTCATTGTAACAGCCACGTTTTAACTCCCTCCAACCTCTAAAACATATACATCATATTTTTTAATACTATTTTTTCTCGCAAGAGAAACCTCTTCTACGTAGACATCGATTCTTCTTCCATTCACAGCACTACCTGTATCCTCTGCAATGAAAACTTTTTTTAATTGTGGAATATATACATAACTTCCAAGTGGAATTAAACTTGAATCAACAGCTACAGTTTGCCACTCTTTGGCTATTTTTCCTATCCTTGTTAATCTAAAAGTTGGATGTTGAACAATTTTGCCATCATCCCATGGGGTATAAAAGGTAACATCAAATTTTCCTTTATATTTGAAAAAAAATCTAAACGGATCCTTAGGCTCACCATCAACCCAAATTTCAAAATGAAAAATTCCATGGACTTTACCTATTGATTTTTCTGAAACAACCCAATCATTCTCCTTAAAGTCAGTTTCTATCCCTTTATAAATAGCAAGAACTCCATTTCCATGGTCTATGTATAAAACGTTATTACCTTTTACAGTTACTCTTCCAGGTAAAATTGGATATACATCTTTTCCTTCAGCACTTATATCTATTCCAAGATTAGTCGCACCACTTTTTATATCTCCAAAATAGCTTAATATATCTTCCGGTTCAATGTCAATAGGTACTCTAACATAGTCATTTAAGTTATCTATAGGAATCTTTATTACTTGTCCTGGAATAATCCGATTTGGATCTTCAATAGCATTAAACGTGATTAGTCTTTCTACACCATCCTTACCTAAATTATATCTTTTACTTATAATATATAATGTATCCCCAGGCCTGATAACATAATTTATATAACCTTGTCTCAACTTTAATATATCTTCTATATCTTCCATTTTAAACTCTTGCTTTAAAAAATTCAATTCAGAACTAATTTGTTTGATAGTAGCGAGTTCTCTTTCTAAATTTTCTTTCGAAGAAATACTATCTACTTTAAAACTTAAATCGTTTAATCTTTCTTCCAAGTCCTGAATTTTTTCAAACTTTTGTAAAATCTGATTTACCGCAATTGAATCTTGAGTAACTCCTTCTCCACTTATCGACTGTATTTCATCAACTGTTTCCTTTAATGAATCTACAGTTAAATTCATTTCATATAATCTATTTTCAATGTCTAGTATCTGTTTATATCCTGTTTCATATTTTTTGAGCGCTTGATTTAACAAATCATTTACTTTACTTAATTCTAAACGTTCCGCCATTCCTTCTAAATAATTCAACCTGTAAATAACTGTTTTAAGATTGTATGAAGTTATCTCTGAAGTAACTTTATTCATTTGATTTTGCAAATCTGAAAGTTCAATTGCAATTTTTCGGGTAAAATTTTTTAAATATTCAATATCACCTGCATTATTTATTTCAATTAATTTATTATTTAAATCATTAATCTGAGTATCAATTCTTTGAGATAAATTATAAAATTGTTTTTCCAATGAAGATATTCTTGTTTCATGTTCATTAACTATGTTTTCAATACCATAAACTCGCTGCTCCAAAAGTTTATACTGATCGTATGTAACATAATTACACGAAAACAAAAAAAACATTAAAATCAAAATTACTCCCGCATACTTTGCCATCTATCTTTCCCTACCTTTGCATAATAAGAAGAACTGTTTTTATATTTCTGCATCAACTTTGAAAACCATTTTACTGCCTCACTTTTATTCCCAAAATGCCTATTTAACTCACCAAGGTAAAATAATATTTTTTCTTCCATTCTCCCGTCAGAAATGTCTGAATTCATATAGCAATTTTCAAAATTCTTAAGCGCGTGTGCAAGTGATATTTCTTCTTGTTCTTTTTCACCGCCCTTTTCACGCAAAAGCCAAGCAATCTTTAAATAAGAATCTGCAAGTTTACAATATTTTTTGAGTAATGTGGATAATATTACTACTATAGCATAAGCTTTAAGTGCAGTATCAATATCTCTTTCATCGGTAAATTTAACATTTGATAATTTCGATTTTAGCTTACCAAGTATACTTTTTATTTTTTCAACTTCTGTTATTTTTACATCTTTTTCAAATATACTTTCGTACTCTGCATATAAGCAATTTGGGCAAACAACTACTTCATATAAAAAAGGATTTACATCCAAATAATTTGGTTTTAAATCTTCATCATAACTAGCAATCTTTATAGAATCGATCCTTACTTTTTTACTATAAAATTCATTTCCACATACTGGACATTTATAACTTTTATCCCATAATGCATTCATGCTAATCATCCCTCAAGTAAAGCATTAACAAAATCTTCAGCATCAAACGGTTTTAGATCGTCAACGCCTTCCCCTAAACCTACAAATTTTATAGGAATCCCTAATTCCTTTGCAATTGCAATGGCAATTCCACCTTTTGCTGTTCCATCCAACTTTGTCAATACAATACCTGTAATATCTACAAATTCTTTAAAGATCTTTGCCTGTTGCAAACCATTTTGACCTGTTACAGCATCTATTACTAATAAAACTTCGTGTGGCGCATCTTCGATTTTCTTCTTAATTACCCTATTAATTTTTCTTAATTCTTCCATTAAATTTTTCTTGGTATGTAATCTTCCAGCAGTATCTAAAATTACTATATCTTTCTCTTTAGATATAGCATGACTTACAGCATCAAATGCAACGGCAGCAGAATCTGCACCCTCTTGATGCGCAATAAACGTAGAAGATGTTCTCTCCGCCCATACCTTTAGTTGATCAATTGCAGCAGCTCTAAAAGTATCACATGCAGCTAACACAACTGACTTTCCAGACTTTGAAAAATATTCTGCAAGTTTTCCAGCAGTGGTAGTTTTTCCCGAACCATTAACACCAACCATACTAATTACAAAAGGTTTTTTTTCTATTTTTAATTCACTATTAAAATTAAGTATTTCCAATAATACTTTTTTCAACGATTCATATGCATCTTCTCCCTTTAACTCCTCAATTCTATTTAAAATATACTCAGTTGCTTCAAAGCCTACATCAGATAATATTAAAAGCTCTTCTATCTCTTCTTTTGTTTCATCATCGAGTTTTTTTCCTGATAGGATACTTTTCATTTTACCAAAAAAACTTTCTCTCGTTTTTTTCAATCCTTGCTTGAACTTTTCGAAAAATCCCATCAACTTACACCTCCGATTTATTAATAACACCATACACTATTCCACTTTTTCGTGAAATAAATTCCTTTGAAAAATAATTTTTAATTTTTTCATACAAACTATCCTTTTTTAGTGTTTTAATAACAACTCTTTTTCTTGATATTCTAATCATATGTTCGAGATCCTCCAAACTCAAAGGTTCATATACAGCAAAACCTCTCAATGGATTTAAAGAATTACTCTCGTATATTGGATTTTCAAACATTGGATCACAATATACAATATCAAATGAATTATCAGGTTGATTTCTAACAAAATTTTTATAATTATCATGTATAAGCTCTATTTTTTTCATAGCATTATTTATCCATTCTTCATCAGAAATATATCTTTTTAATCCCCATTTAACAACTCTATAAATATGCTCAGACCCTTCAGTAGCAACTACCTTTTTTGCAAAATTAGCAATTAAAATAGCATCTGAAGCAAGCCCACAAGTAGCATCATATACTACGTCCGTTTTTTCTGGCTTCAATGATTCTATTAGGTAATCTCTTTCTCCATGCTTAATATTTTCCATCCTGATCTTTGCTATCCCTTGGTGAAAAAAGAATTCTCCATCTTTCCATTTTATTTTCAACATACCTTTTTTATCTACAACATAATAAAAGTCTATTTTTCCACTTTTTAAGTATTTTGAAACATGATTTCTGTTAATATACTTTACATTAAATTCCTCTGCTATATTTTTTGCCAACCTTACAATTTCTTTATTAGCATTGTATGATGTAGTAACAATATATCTCATTTCCTTCCCTCTCTTAACATTTTTAATTTTTCATATATAATCAAATTTTTTTCATACTTTTCTTTTAACTCTTCATATTGCTTTTTAACCTGATTTAACTCATTTAAATTTACTTTATATCTTATAATTGAACTAGCAAGTATAACCACCAAGAAAAACACTAAAAGCAAAACAAAAAGAATATATATATATCTAAATAAATTTTTCTTTTTTTTTCTTCCCAAATCAAACACCTACCTAGTAATCATTTTACTCAGAAGGAAAGACGTATATGTTACTAAAATCAGAATCTGCATCCACATATATCTCATTAACTTTGTCATTTTTCAAAATTGAATAAAAATCATTATTAGATTCAACATAATAAATTTTTCCATCTTCAACTATACCTTCTTTAATTACTTTTTTATCTTCATATAAAATCTTTGGTTTTAAAGTAGGTGTACCACTTTCATCATGGATAAAAAATACTAAATTCAATTCCTGAAAGTCTAATAAATTTAAATCATCTATTAAACCTGTATCTTTTAAGACAACTTCTGTACTATCAATTAAATCCCTTTTCAAAGTATAAGTTACCTCAATATCATATTTCACCATTGCATCTTTTGATTTTTCAATAACTATTGGAGGGGTAACATTATTGTTTTTTCCCTTAAGATTAAAAGTAAATATATCAGAATCATTAACTTTTAATTTCACAGTTATTTCATCTAAATCTGAAAGCGTAAAACTTTTTTCAAGTTTTTCTTCAAAAAAATCTTTTAAACTTGTAGAATAATAAGCTTCAAAATAAACATTAAAATTAATTGTTTGATTTGATTCTTTTTTTGGAATTATCTTATCCAATGTAAGTGCACAACCAGACAACAAATAGATTAACACTCCAATTATAAGAGCTATTTGAAATTTATATTTGTAACAATTACAACGTAACCATCTTCTTCTTGACAATCTACTTTCACCCTTTCAACAGGCACATTAAATTTTCTCGAAATAATCTGTACTACTTCTTTTTTTATTTCTTCTGAATTCTTAGAAAATACTTCAATAGGGATCTTGTGTGTTATTTCCTTTCGCCTGCTAACAATACTTTCTAATCTTTCGAGAGCCTCATCTCTAGGTTTTCTTTTTTCACTTCTTTTAAAAACATCTAACAACCACATTTTACTCACCTCTTATTAAAAAGGGACAAAAATTTTCTGAAAAAATTCTCATTATTTTGAATATCTTCTGCTAAAGAAATTTCTTCACCTTTTAATCTCTTTACAATATTTTCAAAATTCTTTGAAATTCCTTCATCTTTTTCCAAAACAATCGGTATTCCCTTATTAGTAGAAATTATAACCTCATTTGAATCGGGCAAAACACCTATAAGTTTAATTGCTAAAGCCTTTTCTACATCAGCTTCTGATAACATGTCACCTTTTTTGACCATTTGAGGTTTATATTTGTTTAAAATCAACATAATATTTTCTTCATTAAATCCATTATTTTCAAGTAATCCAATTACTCTATCAGCATCAGAGATCGCAGGAAGTTCTGGAGTAGTTACAACAATAGCATATTCTGATGGAGCAATTGCATTCCTAAAACCTCTTTCAATCCCAGCAGGTGAGTCAATTATAATATAATCAAAATCTTCGTCTAGTTCTTTTACCAGATTAATCATATCTTCTGGTGAAACCATTTCCTTTGTTGCAATCTGTGAAGCAGCAATTAGATATAAATTTTTTAAATTTTTGTGTCTTACAAGCGCTTCTTTAGCACTAACATTTCCTCTTATTACATCAATTAATGTATAAATTATCCTATTTTCCAACCCTAAAACCACATCTAAATTTTTTAATCCAACATCTGCATCTATTACACAAACTTTATTACCATCTTTTGCTAATGCGCATCCTAGATTTGCTGAAATTGTAGTTTTTCCCACTCCACCCTTACCAGAAGTTACAACATAAACCTTTGCCATAATCCCCACCTCTATTGCTTATTTCTAATACCTGCAAAATGTATTAATTCACTCTCAATAAAAATATCAATTTCTCCATCCATAACAGCATCGATATTCCCTGTTTCAACATTAGTTCTATGATCCTTCACCATAGTATATGGTTGGAATACATATGACCTTATTTGATTTCCCCAAGATATATCTTTTAATTCGCCTTGAATTTCTTCAAGTTGTTTTTGCCGCTTTTCTAGTTCGAGTTGATAAAGTCTTGCCTTTAAAACTTTCAATGCAGTTTCTTTATTTTGAAGTTGTGAACGTTCTGTTTGACAAGTAACAACTATTCCTGTTGGAATATGTGTAATTCTCACTGCTGATTCTGTTTTATTAACATATTGACCACCTGCACCAGATGCTCGATATGTATCTATACGTAAATCTTCTGGATTTATTTCTATATCTATATCATCATCTATTTCAGGTATAACGTTAACTGATGCAAAGGAAGTATGGCGCCTTTTATTTGCGTCAAATGGTGAAATTCTAACAAGCCTGTGTACACCTCTTTCGTATTTTAAATATCCATATGCATAATCACCTTTTATATAAATCATTGCACTTTTAATCCCAGCTTCTTCTCCAGGTTGATAATCAACAATCTGTACATCAAATCCTTTTCTCTCAGCCCAGCGCATATACATTCTCAAAAGCATTGATGCCCAATCTTGAGATTCAGTTCCACCTGCGCCCGGGTGTATTGTTAAATATGCATTACTAGCATCAAATTTGCCATTTAATATCAATTCAAGTTCGAATGTTTTTACTTTTTTTTCAATTTCTTCTACCATTTCTTTAATAGTTTCAACAAAACTTTGATCTTCGTCTGATAATTCAATTGCAGCATCTAAATCTTCAAATTTTGCTTCAATATCTTTCATATCATCAATAATCTTTCTAATTCTTTGAGCCTTTTGAGAAATTTCTCTAGCTTTTCTTTGATCACTCCAAAAATCAGAATCGCCCATTTGCTTTTCTAATTCTTCAAGTTCTTTTCTCTTATTCTCCGGATGAAATACCTTAATAATATCTTCAAATTTCTTCTTTGCCTCATCAATTTTTTGTTTTAGCTCAAAATCTATCAACTCATATACCTCCTCTATTTTTTTAGTACAAAATACAGTATTGTTCCAAACATCATAATAAGTGAAGTTATAGCTATCTCCTTTAAATACGTATATTTATCATCTAGTAAAACTTTTGTTTCTTTAACAATTTCGTCATTTCCATCATTAGCAATTACTTTAACTAAATATTCACCAACTTCACTAGCCCCTGAACCGTCCCATGTAAATAAATTCAAGTAAGGCTTTCCAGAAAAAACTCTTTCAAATATTTTGATATCATCTTTTAATATATCTACTGTAACTGTTGCATAAGTAGAAAGATAAATTTCTAATTCCCATCTATCCATATACCAATCATTATTTGGTGAAAATTCATTTATTTTGCTTCTTATGTTTAATTCTAATTTAAGCTTTTCAAAATTCAAATTAACTGCACTTTTTTCTTCAAATTTTATATATACCTTTTTAGTTATAGGATTATAACCAGGGCTTTCAAATGTAATAAAATGCTCTCCCTCAGGTAATTTTATCTCTTCATCAATACTTCTTATTGTTCCATAGTAATAACCATTAATATAAACATTAACTGGATAAGTGTTTGAAAATACAACCAGTTTTCCAGCTTCAACTAATGGAATTTTTAAATATTTACCAGTTTTATCTACAAAAACTAACACTGAAATGTTTAAATAATCTTCATCTTTAATAGTAATAGTGTGATAACCAGAAGTGTCAAAATTTACTAATAACTGCCCAAAAATATCTGTTTGTCCAGCATAAACATCATCTATATAAACATCTACAAAAGATACTCCCGTATCAATTAAAATAGAATAATCAGGAATATTTTGTGGTGCTCCAAAATTTAAATTAATAT
Organism: Thermosipho africanus Ob7; assembly: GCF_003351105.1. Lineage (NCBI taxonomy): Bacteria > Thermotogati > Thermotogota > Thermotogae > Thermotogales > Fervidobacteriaceae > Thermosipho > Thermosipho africanus. The sequence goes on along the minus strand of NZ_NKRG01000005.1, from coordinate 30,321 downwards.
TAATACTCCAATTTACATTTGAAAAAGAAAGCACCGAAAGAATTAATAAAAATGAGAAAATTACTCTTTTAAATGCCATAAAAATCACCTACTTTCCAAAAATACAATAATTTCAGCAACAGCCAAGTACAACTTTTTTGGAATTTCTTCTAAAACTTTTAACTTGTACAATTCATTCACAAGATCTGGAGACTTTACGATAGGAACTCCACTATTTTTTGCAATCTCTAAAATCTTTTTAGCAACCTCTTCTTTTCCTTTTGCAATAACAAAAGGCACAAAATCTACCTCAGGATCATACTTCAAAGCAACCGCTAATTTCTCTCTAAACGTAAATCCCTCCCTCGAAATTTTCATATTTTATATAAACATTTAAAAAATACTTCTTTAGTCTTTCTTTTAATTCTTCAATATTTTCTATTATCTTATCGGTACTTAAAATTATATCATTACCTTCCACTTTTCCTTTAATAACATTATCTTTAAAATACAATACAAATTCTTCTGCTTTTCTATCCACAAAAATTTTAATCATTCCAAAAGAGCGAAAACCATATCTTCCACTTAATAAATTTACATAATTTCCATACATTTTATTATCCTCATCTACTTCGCCTGCTTCAAAATATTTTTTAAATTTTTCCAAAAAACTCCTATCAATCTTCACTCTTTTAGAAAGTTCTTCAAATAAAAATGATAGTTTTTCAACTAAATTTCTATCCTCAGTTATTATTGAAGAGTAATAAATAGCATTCAACGAGGGCAAGACTTTTGAAGGGCCCATTAATATTTTACCTTTATAATCACCTTGCCCTATATTTTTTATTTCAACTTTTAAACCTTTAGGAATTTTTTTATTTGATTTAATCACTACATCACCATTATTAGTCTTAAGCCTAACTATGTTTCTATAAAGATCAGAAACTATTCCATACATTTTCTTACTCCTCAAAATTGTTAGAAGCAAATAATTCAGATAAGACACTATGAATTTCTGCATCGTATTTCATCGTTCTATAAAAAGCCTTTAACGCAAGAATCCTTCTTTGATGGAGAATTACATCTCCACATTCTTCTAAACTCTTTAAAACTTTATCGTAATCTTCAGGGTCTGAAATAACTATTACATCTCTATAATTTTTTGCAGCGGCTCTTAGTAATGCAACACCACCTATGTCAATATTTTCAATTAACTTTTCCTCATTGCGTGTTTCTTTTGCAACAAGCTCAAATGGATATAAATTAACAACAACCATATCTATAGGTTTAATATTATTATCAGACAAATCTTTCATATGTTTACTATCACCAAATTTTGCAAGAATTCCACCAAATATTTTAGGATGAAGAGTTTTGACTCTGCCACCAAGAATTTCTGGAAAACCCGTAACTTCAGACACACGATTAACTGGAATACCATTTTCCTCTAATAAATTTGCAGTATTTCCAGTACTTATTATTTCCACTCCCCACTCAGAAAGTTTTTTCGCAAATTCAACTATTCCTTCCTTATTATACACACTAATAAGAGCTCTTTTTACATTCATAGATCCCACCCCTTTTATTTATATTTTATCACAGATTGTTTTTTCTATTTAAAATAGCTACAGATTCAATATGATAAGTTTGCGGAAACATGTCAAAAATTCTTATATCTTCTATTTCATACTTTTCAAGTAGCAATTTTAAATCCCTTGCAAAAGTTGTAGGATTACATGAAACGTATCCAATTTTTTGAGGAGATAATTCCAATATTTTTTTTACAGCTTCAGACCCAATCCCTGCTCTTGGTGGATCAAGAACAATTACATCAAATTTTTCATTTACTTGGTTTAAATAATCTAACGCATCAGCTTCAATAAATTTAATATTCTTTAATCCATTTATATTTGCATTTGCCCTTCCTGCCTTTACTGATACATGGCTAGATTCAACTGCAATAACAAATTTTGATAAAGCAGCAAGTCTTAAAGAAAATGTTCCAAGACCACTAAATAAATCTAAAACAACCTCATCACCATTTAAATCTAATCTTTTTGTTAAAAATTCTACCATTTTCTCTGCAACATGAAAATTATTTTGAAAAAATGCAGTTGGAGGAACTTGAAATTTTTCCCAGCTGAATTCATAATTAATTACTCCATCACCACTTAATACCTTATAAGGACCTCTTAAAACTATTTTATCATTGCTATTCATTACATGAACAATTGACTTTATAAAAGGAAACTCTTTTTTGATTAAACTTGCTATTTTTTTACCTTCTTTGAAATACTCCGATTTTGTAACAAAAATCAGCATCACTTCTCCATTTGGCGAGTATCTTAACACTACGTGTTTTAAGATTCCCTTTTTACGCTTAAAATTATAAATAGGTATCTTAAAATGTGAGAGCGTTAATGACAACTTTTCAAGTATTTTACCAAAAACTTTTGGAGCAATAATACAATTTTTTACACTTACAACTTTATGACTATTCTTCATTTTAAAACCAAAAGAATAATCATTCAATATTGAATATTCCATCTTTAACCTATATTCATATTCTTTAGAACTTTTTTCAATATATAAATCGTTCAATTTTAGTTCAGCGATTCTTTCAAGTTGATCCATAAAGACCATTTTCTTAAACTCTAATTGTTTTTCATACTTTAAATCTAAAAAATTGCAACCACCACAATTTCTAAAATAAGGGCACTTTGGATTTCTTCGCTCAGGAATTTTTTCAACTATCTTTTCCAGCTTTCCAATTGCATAATCACTTTTTTCACTTAAAACATCCACTTCAACCAATTCACCGGGGTAAGCCCCATCTACAAAAATTACTTTTCCACCGGGCAACTTTCCTATTCCACTGCCTCCATACGCCATTTTTTCAATATATACAATTTCTGACATATTAAAACCTCCAATCTAAAACAAACCTATATTTGGTGAATTTTCTTTAAAATCCCATCCTAAAAATTTATCATCAAACTCTTTAATATAAAATAAAACAGACAATTTCTTCACATCATCAAAATTAAATACTTGATCATGATTAAATTCAAATTCGCTAGAAAGTTCAAATACCCAGTGATGTAAAGATTTACTTAATGTCGCTTTCAAATTATTAAACCTTTCATTCTTAATATCATATGTCGTATAAAAGCTAATCCCAGGATCTATTGTCTTTAAGTTAAAACCCAAAGTTAACATTTTAGTCGAAGTCTTGTATGATAAATCAAGAGAATTTTCTTGATTTTTTAAAGAATACTTACAATAAACTTCTGGAGTTGCTTCTTTAGAAGTTCTACCATATGAAAGTTCTAAAGTATTCTTATAATTATTTATAGAAAAAGTTCCATTTATATAAGCGCTTTTCACATAATTTTCCTCTATAGATTGGACAACCTTCCCTTTTAGCTTTTGAAAAGTAAAAATATGAGTTAGCTCTTTTATTGGCTGTTGTTCACCAACGTAATATTTAGTATTTAGTCTATATATCAAAGAAAAAGGTTTATTAACATAAGATAGTGAAACATCATAAGGAGATAGTTTTTTTTTCTTCGTTGTCATAAGTTGCTTTTGATTCAAGTTCAATCTTACCGTTTAAAACAATAAAAGAAAACTTCGAAGAAATTTCATCATCCAACCTTCTTTCATTTAAAAAGTCCCAACCTTGTTTTAATGAAAAATTCAAATTAGGAGTATTAACATATACAATACTACTCAATTTATTATATTCAGTATTTGTTGATTCATCTCGAAAATTTTCTCTTAGTTCATATTTTGCTTCAATATCAAACACTTTAAATTTTAACTTCCCACTTAACTCATAAATATCATATAACCCCAAATTAAAATAATACTTGTCAACAATTGCATTATATAAATTTGCTCCAAATCCATATTTAGCATATACTTTGACAAGTTCATTCTCAAAGCTCAAAGGATAAGAAAAAGTATGCCTAATATTACTTGAAAAAGTATCGTTGTACACTTTACCGTAGAATTTAGTACTAAAGCTCTTATTTTTAAATGAAAAAGAGTAATTTCCAGATTGATATAATGTCCATGTACTATCATCTGTGAAAAATGTTGATTTTTCTAATGAATTATTAAAACTCAAATTTTGAATGTTAAATTCTGCTAAGGAAAGATCTTTTTTAACATTAATTATAGAAAACGAATTATTAATTCTACTTTTATTTCCATCCCAATAAAAGTTGATGTCCATTTTTCCCTTGCTATAAAGATCAAAATTTAAACCAAATTTTTTATAATAACTACCGTTATTTAAATATTCTTCAAAGTAAAAAGGAGAATAACCTACATGAAAAAACGTCTTATTTGTAACCCAATTAGAATTGTATTTTAAATTTTTCAAATCTAAGTATATGTAATTTTTCTCATAATCTATAGAAAACTTTATGTTCTTATCATCTTTTTTGTAAATACTAAATTGAGGAATAGTTTCTTTATTTTCTGTAGTAATCTTAGTAGAAAGAAGGTAATCATTAACATAAAGATTATACTCTTGATGTGTTATAAATCCACCATCTTCATCCCATGCCAGAGAAAACGAAAAAGGAGGAAACTCATCCTCAGTCAAATTTAAAAAATATACAGGATATGGAAATAATGGAATATCAAGTAAAAATAAAATGGAATTCTCAGCAATTAAAAATTTGTTATCGTAAACATAAACCCTTAATGCTTCAATTTTGTAGTGTGGATTTTCAAATTCACACGTTGTTACGTAAGCTTCTTTCATTAACACTGTTTCAGAACTTTTTTGGGTAATTTCAGAATTAAAATACAGATTTATATCTTTACCTTTTTTTTTATACTTTTCAACACCTTTTACTTCAACTATATAAATATCATCATTATCAAAAAAGTATTTCATATAATTTGAATAATATTCCTTATTTTCTCTTCTTAAAACAACATTTCCTTCTGCTTCTAAAACTTTTACTTTATCATCGATTAAGAATACAGTTGCTTCATCAGAAAATAATGATATATCTTCCCAATATATGTTAACATTTTGGCTTGCATATATATACGAAGTATTATATTCAATACTTGATGCATCCAATGTCAAATCTTTCGAGTATAAATTTGAACCTATAAAAAAAACAAAAAATATCACTAAAAATTTTGCTATCAATTCTCTAATTCTATAGGCCACAGGTGTATCTAACATAGCAAAAAGAATGAATCCTACAATCGCAAATAAGAGATCAGGATACCAAGCAGCAAGAACCGGATTAATTAAATTTTCTTTCCCCATTGCAGAAAGCCATGCTCCAGAGCCTTGATACAAAACAACAATTACAAAAGTAAAAATAACACTCCAAGACTTACTTTTCAATCCAAATAATAGTGATAGAGGAACACCTAGTATTACTATTATAAAAGGCCCTACTGAATTAGCGTACCTTCCATGAAGCTCTACAATCCAAGGCGAAGGATCAACTCCTAACTTTTTAAATGTCTTTATTTTTTGTATTAATTCCTCTCCTGTCATATCCCTTGGAGATTTGCCAACCCTCATTAAACTCTCCAAATCATCTTTCAAATCTAGCTTTATCTTTGAAAAACTAAGGTCTAACTTCATAAATCCATCTCTATCAGTTACGTACATTTTCCCGTTTATTAAGTACCAACTATTTTCTTCTTTTTCGACTTTTTTAGCTGTAATTATTCTTTCTTCACTTTGCATATTTTGAAACAAAACAACATCATATAATATCCCTTGCTGTTGATCATACCTTTTTACAAAAAAGTATTGAGATTCATCAATCTTGGTTAATACATTTTCTTTAATAGTAACTTCCGGCTTTTTATAGACGTACTTTGATATTGTTTCCATTGCCTTCTGATTAAATTTTGGAACTATCTGATCATTCAAATAAAATGAGACTGCTCCAAAAATTATAGACAAAATTAAGAAAGGATATACTAATTTTCGTGATGGAATACCGTGAACTAAAAAAGCTGTAATCTCTTTTGAGCTATATAATTGTGATAACACCCAAAAAATAGAAAATAAAATTCCTACAGGAATTCCCAATGAAGCAAAATATGGTAAGTTATAATATATCAATTCAAATAATTTTAAAATACCCACCCTATGTCTTACAATAATATCCGATAGTTGATATAATAGTTCAACACTTGCAAATACAATAAAAGCTCCTATTCCCATCAAAAATGGGCCTAATGAAAGTTTCAAAATATATTTAGTTAATACTTTCAATTAACTCCCCCATCCTTTTCCAAACTATCAATTGTATGTAACTTGTCTTTAAAACATTTATATTGTTTTCCTGTAATTATATAAGAAGTAGCCTCCACTATTTTAGTTGCAAGATCAGCAATTTCCTCTATCTTTTGAGAAATTTCCAGTAAAATTAATGCTCTTTTTACATATTTTGGATCTTCCATCATGTATACCATTAATTCTTTTCTAATCTCATCATAAAAATTGTCTATATCAGCATCTTTTTCACAAATTGTTTCTGCTCCATAAATATTATTATCTGCAAACATTCTCATACTTTCTCTTAACATTTCTATAGATATTTTCGCCATTTCAGGAATAGTAATTAAAGGTTTTAATTGAGGCTCCTTTATTAACTCCAACACCATATTAGCAATGTCCGTAGTTTTTTCAGCTATTTCTTGAAAATACCCCGAAACTATAAAACTTCCTGTTACCATTCTTAAGTTCTTTGACATTGGCATCATAGTAGAAAGTATGATTAATGCTTTTTCTCTTATCTTCAGATCCATTAGGTTTACCTCGTTTTCCTTTTTTAACACCTCAACTGAAGCTTTTTCATCCCTTTCTTTCAAAGCATTGATTACTTGATTAAACAAACTTTCTACAAGCCAACCTTCTTTTAAGACCATTTTCTTCAATTCTTCAACATTTTCACTCAATATCCAATCCATATACATCACCTTTTTATAAAATTTTTTTACCGTAACCCAATTTTTCCTTTATAGACTTTGTGAAATCATAATCTACTGGCCTTAAAATTGAAATTTTTTTCTTTGATTTCATAACCGTAATTTTGCTAAATTTACCAAAATTTACTCCATCAATTATTAAATTTACTCTTTTATCAACTTCAATATTAACTTTTTCATTATCAGGTATAACAATACTTCTTGAAGCTAAAAACTGCGGTGCAACCGGTGTAATAACAAAAGCTTTTGTGTTTGGCAATAAAATAGGGCCGCCTAAAGATAATGAATATCCTGTTGAACCAGTTGGAGTACTCAGCATTATTCCATCTGCATGAAAGAACAATTCACCATCTTGAAAAGAAATTTTTATATCCACCATTTTTTGGTCCGGATCCTTAACTAAAAGAACCTCATTTAAACAAAAAGTGTTTAGATCACTAACTTTTAAAAAAGTCCTCTCATCTGATACAAAATTATTATTTTTTAAATCTTTTAAAAATTTGTCAAACTCTTCAACAGTATAGCTTGATAAAAATCCTAATCTTCCACCTTTAAAACCAACTAACGGATTATTAACTAAATGGGATGCCTTTAAAAAAGTTCCATCTCCACCTAATACAATTGTTAAATCAACTTTATTGTTTTTTATTCTTTCACTTGATTCACAATAATCTACTATGTAACCTTCATTTAAAAGCAATTCTTTTAAACTTTCTGCTTTGCCAAAAAGCTCCGGCTTATAAAATATACCTAAATGCTTCATTTTATATAATACCCCAATTCAATTATACTTTGAATTAAAAATCTATCAAAAAAAACCAAAACAACTATTGCTACCATTGGTGATATATCTACAGGTCCAATTCTTGGAATAAGTTTTCTAATTGGTTTTTCAATAATGTCTGCAATCGATTGAAAATAATAATAAATACTTTGCACATTAGAATAATAACTAAACCAACTCAAAACAGCAGAAATTACAATAAAGAACATTTCGATATTTATTAAAACCCTTAATGAATATCCTAGACCAATTAAAAAATTACCTAATATAAACATTTTACAAGCTCCCTCCCTCTTTATTTTCTTGAACCAAAAATTTTACTACCAATTCTTAAAATAGTCGCTCCTTCTTCCAAAGCAATTAAATAATCATTCGACATTCCCATTGACAGTTCTACTACATCAGGAAATTCTTTTGAAACATTATCCCTTAATACTCTTGCTTTTTTAAAAACATTCCTAATTATCTCCTCATTATCTGTAAAAGGTGCCATCGTCATTAAACCAATAACTTTTACGTTTTCGTATAATTTAGATTTTTCAATTAAATCAATAAGCTGCTCAGGCTTTACTCCAGATTTTGTCTCTTCACCTGAAACATTGACTTGTATTAATATTTCTTGAATTTTCCCCAATTTTTTAGAAATTTTATCTATCACTTCAATTTCCTCAATTCTTGATACAGAATGTATCAAACTTGCTACAGGTACAATATATTTTAACTTATTAATCTGAATCCTTCCTATAAAATGCCACTCAATGTTATAATCTTTTAATACCTTTGATTTATCACGTAGCTCTTGCGCATAATTTTCACCAAAAATATTTATTCCTGAATCATATGCCTCTTTTAAAACTTCAACCGGAAACGTTTTACTAACAGCTACTAATTTAATTTTACTATAGTCTCTATCTATTTGTTTACATTTATTCTTAATTGAATCTACAACTTCCATATACCTTTTATAAATTTCACTCATCAAACAATCCACCCCCATTTTTATAACCAAGGTGTTTATATGCTTTACTAGTTACTACTCTTCCTCTATGAGTTCTTGCTAAAAATCCACTTTGTAAAAGATATGGTTCATAAACTTCGGAAATACTATCCTCTGAAAGTCCCACTGAAGCAGCCAATGATTTTAAGCCTACAGGGCCACCTTGATAAACTTCAATGATTGTCGTTAATATTTTTCTGTCTACCTCATCTAACCCCTCATTATCAATCCCTAATAACTCCATTATTTCTTCTACCATCATTACATCAATTTTCTTCTTTTCTGTTACAGTGCTCATATCACGAACTCTTCTTAATAATCTTAACGCAATTCTTGGAGTCCCGCGAGAACGTTTTGCAAGAAGTTGTGCAGCATCTTCATCAATTTCAACATTTAAAACAGTTGATGCCCTCTTTATTATTAAACTTAATTCTTCTACCGTATAAAAATCTAACTCCATAATCAATCCAAATCTATTTCTTAAAGGTGAACTTAATAATCCACTTCTCGTAGTAGCTCCAACAAGTGTAAAAGGTTGCAAATCAATTCTAATTGATCTTGCTGAAGGCCCTTTTCCAATTAAAATATCAATTTGAAAATCTTCCATTGCAGTATACAAAATTTCTTCCACTGATTTATTCATTCTATGTATTTCATCAATAAACAAAATATCTCCATATTCCAAATTACTCAATATTGCAGCAACATCACCTTGCTTTTCTAAAATGGGACCACTTGTAATGTGAATATTTGTTCCCATTTCATTTGAGATTATATGTGCAAGTGTTGTTTTTCCAAGACCAGGTGGTCCTACTAATAAAACATGATCAAGTGCTTCTTTCCTTATTTTAGAAGCATTTATAGCTAATTTAAGCCTTTTCTTTATATTTTCTTGCCCTATATATTCTTCTAATTTTTGTGGCCTTATTGTTAAAACATCGTTTGGTAATTTCTCAGGGTCAAATATTCTCTCCGAGATAATCACACCTCCCTAAATGAAATGATACCATAAAAATATTGATATACAAACATTAAAAAGTGCTATAATATTACTTGACAATTCTAAAAATTTATGTTTTATCTAATATGTATAAAATAAAAATTCGAGGAGGGAAAGAATGGAAAGAGCAGAATTATTTAGACAAGTAAGTAAAATATTAGCCGAAAAATTGAACATTCCAATTGAAGATATTGATGAAAGTTCCAATATTATTGATGATTTGGGAGCAGATTCATTGGATGTAGTAGATTTAGTAATGATTCTCGAAGACGAATATGGAATTAGAATTGAAGACGATGAACTAGAAAATATATCTACAGTTGAAGATGTAATCAACATAATTGAATCCAAATTAAAGGTTCAAGGAGATTAAAAACAAAAATGAAAGCTATCAGTAAATGCCTTATTTGTCATGTTAACCAGGCTCAGAGAATACTTGACAAATTTGTTATTTCAGAACATGAGAAATGGAATATACTTAAAAAAGTGCTTAATGATTTATCCCAACTAAATTATAATCTAAAACCTATCGATATTGCCGAGGTAATGTATGAAAAGCTTGAAAACTATCTAAACAAAAGTGACCTCTATTCTGAAGAAAAGAAAAAGTCAAACGATGCAGCCTTATCGTTATATAAAGATTTTAAAAGCAGAATCCTTGATTCGAGCGATCCACTATATGAGGCAGCAAAACTATCGGTTGCTGGCAATCTAATTGATTTTGGAGCTAAAAAAGGTTCAACCGAAGAATTATTTAAGCAGGTTATAGACATATGGAATCAACCATTTTCTATCGATGACTTTGAAGAATTTAAAAAATCACTTTTTTCATCAAAAAATCTATTATTTATTGCCGATAATGCTGGAGATTTAGTTTTCGACATGCTCTTTATTGAAATTATTAAAGAAACTCTTCATGACATTGAAATCTTTGTGGCTCTAAAAGGAAAACCTATTATAAATGATGCAACAGTTGACGATGGTAAATATATAGGTATCGAAAAATTTGCAACAATAATTGATACAAAACTTAAAACTGCAGGGGCTTCTTTGCCAAAATCTTCTGAAGAATTTAGAAGATTATTCTACGACTCAGATATTATAATAGCAAAAGGCCAAGGAAACTTCGAAGGCCTTTCTGAAGAATCAAGGAATAATCTATTTTTTGCATTAGTTTCTAAATGCGAAGTTATCTCTGACTTTATAGGTGTTGAAAAAAATTCAAAATTATTTATGAATTCAAAAAGAATTCGCCAAGAGTAATTATTATAGAATCTCTAACGAATTCTTTGGAGCCTTTTGGTATTAAAAAGGCTCCAAAATTTTTTTCGATTTTTTTAGGTACAGCTACTGCAAATCCATCTACATAACCTTCAAATAATTCTTCCATATTAAAGTATTCACATGAAATCTTTTCCATCAATAAATTTTCATATTTAGTTTTTTTTGCTACCTGTAATGCTTTTTCAATATGTAATTCTCTTTGCCTTCCCCAGTCGTAAATTCTATATGTTAAATCCGAAGATTGTTGAACTTCAATTATAGTCGAATTCGGACCTAATGCATGAATAACTCCTGCAGGAATATAAACAAATGTTCCTTTTTTAACCTTGACTTTTCGAATTACCTTTTCCCAATTTCCACTTTTTAAAGCTTGAGGAATTAAGGATGGATTTTCACAAATTGCAATTTCACCATCCTTCAAAAAATACCATGCCTCACTTTTTCCCCAAGGTTCCCCCTCAACTCTTTGAGCATATTCATCATCAGGATGGACTTGTAAAGAAAGCCAAGCATTTGTTGATATTAACTTTATTAGTAATGGGAATCTTTTAAATTCTTTTCCACATAACTCGTTTGATGCTTCATTAACAGTTTTTCCATTAATATTCGTGGTATAAAGTGGGTGACCAGAAAGTAGCCAAACTTCACCTATTGGATTACCTTTTATTCCAAACGTTTTATTTAAATTGAAGTCTCCCCATACCTGCTCTCTGAACTTTGGCTCAATTTTTATCATTCTTTATACCCTCCAACAATAATGTTATCATTCTCAATTCTCAATACCGCCTTATTTAATGGTTTATTTATATAATACTTAAGCCCTTGCAACATAATTTCAACTCCAGGATAAATAATTTTTCGAGCTACAACTTTAGCATCAACTTTAATCTTATTTATCATTTCCTCAATTTCATCCAATCTTTTTTTATTTTTTTCAAGTTGTTCTTTTATATTAAGAAGAGTTGTCGTTGCTTTAACAAACAATTGTTTCTTATCATTAGGTATATCAACTTTCTTCTCTTTTAATAGTTTATATTGTTTAACTATCTTCATTAATTTCTCAGCATTCTGCTTATCAAGCATTATTTGCGTATGAAGAAGTTTTCTCTCTTCAAGTAAATGTGGTGGAATACCAACTTCAAGACGTGTAGGAATTCCTATCTCCGAACCAATTTCTTCAGCCTCAATTTTTACTCCTGCTATATATTCTCCCCCGACAATAACCCCTCTTCCATTCTCTGAAATAATACTTTCAGAAACTTTTACGTTACAATTATTCAAAAGATCTTTGAAAATCAAATTTTTTGCTTCCAAATTTGCATTTTCGGCAAATCTTACATTCAAATCTTCAGAACATTTTACTATTCCTTTATCTCTTCCTTTAATTCCACTAACAATTATATTACCCTCTAACGATATTACAGTTGCTGCTTCAATTATTCCTTCAACCTTTATATCTTTCTTTGCCCTTACTACAAACCCTGGCTTCACATCACCTGTAATGACCACTTCACCTGGAAAATCAATATTGCCTATCGAATAATCTACATCCCCTTTTATCTCTAAAACTTCACCTACATCAATAAAGTTTTCATTTAGATCAACTATCAATATTCCATCAACTTTCGAGTATATACTGTTATCCTTTAACTCAACGTTGTTTCCCAACTTTATATCTACTTTATTTCCAACTTTTCCAGCTATTTTTTCACCAAATACGTTTATTCCATCTTCTCCTTCTGTTGGCTCATAAACTGTAGCAATTTTTTGCCCCTTTCTTACTATTATCCTTTTGTGAGTAGGGAATTCTCTAAAATCGATATTCTTTTTATCACTTTCCTTTTCTTTTTCAAAATTTACAAACTCAATGCGACCATCTTCACCATTTTTTGGTTCTTTACCCACAGCAACTTGCAATGGTACAAAAAATTCAGGATTTTGGCAAATTCTATTTATTACATCATAATCTATACCAAATTTAACCCCTGCTTCATTCAAAGCATCGACTATTTCTTTCGGGGTAACTTTATCATCATCACCTGCTTTTTCGAGTATTATACTTGCACTCATTTTATTTTCCGGGACTTTAACTTTTATTATCATACTATCCCCCTTAATTTCTTTACTTTTATTATTTAGTAATTGTCAATATGAATGAAATTACTGATATTGCCGCTGAAACAATTGAAACAATTAAAATGGTTCTCATATTATTGTTAGTTTCCACTAATTTATCACTCATAATGTCAAGTGCTTTTTTTGAATCTTCTTTATACTTATTTAACTCTTCAACATCATTAGAAATTTTTTCTAAATTATCTAACATAATCTTCTTGTTTTCAATATCTGAAATTTTTGCATTTAATTCTTCTATCTTTTGATTCAAAAGTTCAATTTTTCCAACACTATTTTCCAAGTATTGTACTCTACTATCAATTTGCTGGTATCTATTCTCCAAAATTGAAAATTTATTTACAACATTTCTGACCGTTAATATATCAATCCCTTCTAGCCTTTTTCTTAAAGAATCTAAATCCATCGAGAATGCATTTAGATCTGTCAAAATTGAATACATTTGATTAACCTTATCTTCCAATTCACTCAAGTTTTCTAATTTATCAATGTCAGAAGCTTTTATATTTGATAGTTTAGTATAAAGTTCTTCTATTGAAGAAACTTTATTAGAAAGCTGAGCTACTGTAACATTGAGGTTTGTAACATTTGTTGGAATATTAGAAAGTTGTTTTTCAATATCAGAAAACTTCGCAATATTCTTTGCCTGTTCTTCCAAAAAGTTTGTTTTCAAGTCTTCAAGTTGATTACTCACAATATTTATTTTCTTTTCAATTTCTGAAATTTTCTCAATATCATTTATCTTTTCCTCAAATTTCTTTGTCTGAGAATTGTAAACCTGAGAAATCAAAGTAATTTGTGCTTTAAGAGAATCAAAATCTTCTCTTTTTACATAATTTTTTTCAATATTTGCAAAAAGTGTTTCCGATGACTGAGTTAAAAATGCATCAAAAGCTTCAATCTTTTGCGTTAATTCTTCTTGCTTTGTTTCAAGATTTACCAACCTTTTATCAATCCCACTAACTAAACCTTTTGCAATTTTTATTTCGTCACTAATGTTAGCAAGAGATTTTTCAATGTCTGAAATCTTTGAAAGGTTATATTTTTGAATTACAGTATATATAACTTTTGCAATATCTAATCTAGTTATTAAAAGAGATGGTTTAAAATTACCATTTACATCTAAATCCATTATTTGGTTTTCAACCAAAAATTTTACTGCTGAATATTCAGGAACAATCGGAGAAAGATCTGTTATAACTGTCTCAACTGCAAATATAATCATCATTAAAAACATTATTAGAAAAATACTTAGCACTTTTCTCATCTAATCCCCTCCATATATTTCATTTAAAATCCCTTGTTTTATTTCAACATTTTTTTCATATATTGTAATTCCATTTTTTAAAAATTCCATCCTATATCCACCTTCAGGAAGTGACAACAAATATATTGGAGTTCGTCCTATAAATTTCCCATTAATTTTTACATCAAAAACCTGCTTTGAGTAAATATTTACAGCACAACTTTTAGGATCATCCAATATTTTATTTTCTTTCACAATAACCGATTCTTCTTTCCCATTAGAGACTACTTTCACAGTATCATCGTAATTTACATTCAATATCACCGGAGAATTATATCTTACACCTTTATACTCAATATATCCATCTTTAGTAAATATTACGCTAAAACTTTTTGGAATTTCTTCAATTGAACCATCAGTAAAACCAAACCATTCCTTATTGTCACCAACTACTTTTGTAAAATACAATCTTTTAGGAACTAGGTTATCTTTTGAAATATAACCATCAAAAAAAACAGTTAAAGAATTATTAACTGAGGAAATTAAATTTTTACTTAAATTATACATAAAAGTATTACTAGAAGTTGTAACATTAATTTTTTCCTTTAATGTCTTAAATCCATCACTTTCTATTTTTATATCGTATATCCCAGGAATAACCTTAAAAATTGCAGGAGAAGTCTTTGAAATATTATTCAAAATCACATTCGCATTCTCAGGATAACCATAAACATACAAATTCACATAAACAGTTTCATCGACATTATACTCATATTCTTCAACTGCCGGAACTTCTATTTCTTGAACAGTTTTAATATAATCTTTTCCATATAATTTTAGTACATGCTTTCCAGGTAGCACTTCAACTGTAGTAGGTAATTTTATATATTTTCCATCAATAGTTGCTTCAATTACATCATTAGATATCAATTTTAATTTTACATTTTTAGTTAAAGTTACATGAATTTTTTTTTATCTGGGATGGCAAAAGCGTTATTTTAAATTTTTTTGAAATATAGCCTTCTTTTTCAAATGTCAAAAGAAGCTCCCCAGAACTTACTTCAAACACATCTGGAGAAGTTCCTAAAAAATTACCATTCACAATAACATCTACATTTTCAGGGTCAGACGTAACTTCGATATATGAAGGAAGGGAAAGTTTTACTTTCAATATCGTATCAGTTGAGACTAATGTTTCATAAGGTGCATAACCAGGTTTAACTATTTTCAAGGTACCTGGATAATCAAGATTTTCAAGTTCTAAAACACCATCTAATGGTACAACATCTATCAAGGCTCCATTCCAATACACCATTGCACTAGGCTCAGTTATAATAGTTAAATTTGCAAATAAAAACATTGAAACAAAAAACATCACAAAAACTGCAAATTTTTTCATACTTATCACCTATATTTCTTTAGTGATTCATTAAATAAACTTAAGAGTTCTTTTAATTTTTCTTTAGATGATTCATCAAAATCTTTTAAAGCTTCTTCAACAAACTCTATCCTCTTTAATATTACTTTATCAATTACTTCTTCTCCTTTTTTTGTTAACTTTACAGTAATTACTCTTTTATCTTTTTCCCTTCTTTTTCTCTCAACAAATCCATCAATTTCAAGCCTACTAACAAGACCCGTTGTTGTACTTTTTGCAATTCCAAGAATTTTACTCAAATCGGTCATTGTCTGTTCACCATTAAAATACAATTTTTGCATTAAATCAAACTGAGCAGGCGTAATTGGGAATTCTTTTAAAACTTCCCTTCCTTTTACCTTTACTCTAAAGCATATTTCTCTTAAAAGGCTTTCAATGCTTGTTGACACAATATCACCTCTTTGAGATTAACTCTTTATATGCTAAATATGTTTCATATAAATCAACCTTTGAAACCAATTCGTATGGAGAATGCATACTCAAAAGACCAGGTCCCATATCAATAACATTAAATCCTTCTTCAGCTAAAAATTTTGCAACTGTTCCGCCACCACCAATTCCTATCTTTCCAAGAGTTCCAACTTGCCATTTTATATCTGCAGAATTTAAAACTTTCCTTACATGAGCTACAACTTCAGCATGTGCTTCGCTAGCACCTGCTTTTCCTCTAGAACCAGTATATTTTACAAGTACAATTCCTTCTCCGACTTTTGCAGCATTATATTTATCATGAACATCTTTATAAGTTGGATTTATTAAAGCTCCAACATCAGCTGATACTACAAAAGAATTTTCTATTAATTCATCTAGGGATGATTCTGTATCATTAGAACCATTTATTTTTAAAATTTTTCTAAAAAATTTCTTATAAAATCTAGCTTTTGCACCTGCATTTCCTTCACTTCCAATTTCTTCCCTATCAAATAATATGACAGCAGCTGATTTTTCCAAATTTTCTGCATCTATCAATGCTCTAATTGCTTGATAAGCGCAAATTCTATCATCATGGCCATAAGCTGCTATCAAGCTTTTATCAAATCCAACTTCTCTTGATTTAAATGCAGGAACTAACTCAATATCAGCACTCACAAAGTCTTCTTCCTCAATATTATACAAATCTTTCAAAATTTTTAAAACATTCTTTTTTACCGCCTCTTTTTCTTCACCATCTAATGGGATAGAACCAACTATAAGGTTCATCTTCTCACCTTGAAATTTTTCGCCAATTTTTTCATCTTTTCTATCAAGATGTGGCAACAAATCAGCTATTACAAAAACTGGATCATTTTCATCAAAACCAATTTTTATATTCAATTTTGTTCCATCATCTTTGTATACAACTCCAACAAGTGCTAGCGGTATATTCAACCATTGATAAAGTTTTACTCCTCCATAATAATGAGTTTTCATAAGCGCAAAACCCTCATCTTCGTACAAAGGATTAGGTTTTAAGTCAATCCTTGGTGCATCAATGTGAGCAGCAACTATATTAAATCCATCCTCTGGCTTGTTTATAATTCTTGCAGCAACCAAAGACTTATTTGCATTCGTATAAAAAACCTTTTCTTCTTTTCCTGTATATTTATCTAATGGTATAAAACCATTTTCAATAAGAAGATTTTCAAAAAAATCAACAGCTAGCCTTTCACTGACTGCTTCATCAATAAATTTTCTATAATCTTTACTAAATTTTTCAACTTCTTCTAAATTACGTTTCTTCCATAAGCTCATCCAAATCCCTCCTCACCAAATTTCTATTTCTGTTTCTAAATTGATTTTATAATTTTCATAAATTTTTTCTTTTATGTATTTGATTAAATTTACGACATCATCATATGTAGCATTATTGTAATTAATAATAAATCCTGCATGTTTTTCCGAAACTTTTGCACCACCAATCTTAAAACCTTTCAAACCAGCTTTTTCAATTGCACTACCAACATAAAAATCTTTTCTAGGCCTTTTAAAAACACTTCCTGCACTCGGGAATTCTAATGGTTGCTTTTCAACCCTTTTTAAAATTATCTCACGCATTTTTTCCAATATTAAATCAGGTTCATCATTAAACTTTTTAAAAGCTACTCTTAAAATAATTAAATCTTTTTCTTCTCTAAATAAACTATTCCTATAAGAAAATTTTAATTCATTAACATTAAAACGAACTATTTTATTTCCATCATAAGCTTCTACGTATAATACCAAATCGGCAATCTCACTTCCATAAGCACCTGCATTCATATAAACAGCTCCACCAACGCTGCCAGGAATACCATATAAATTCTCAAAACCGGCAATCCCATTTTTTGCAGTTATATTACACAAACTCTTAAGATTCAATCCACTTTCACAAATAATTTTATCTTCTAAAATTTCAATTTTATTTAATCTATTTGTTGATAATATAAAAAAATCCATTTTTGAATCTTTAGGCAAAACATTAGTTCCATTTCCTAAAACTTTAACTTCTCTAATTTCCTTTAAAAATGAAAAAGTTTTAATAAATATTTCAATGGAAGGTGAAACCACAAAAGCACTTACAGGGCCTCCAATTCGAAAACTCACATGGCATTTCATTGGTTCATCAATATAAACATCATTACCAAATTTTAAAATTTCTTCAATAATCTTATCTCTCATTAAACATTACCACCTTATTCCTTCCAGTTTCTTTAGCTTTATACAATGCATCATCAGCATGATGTATTAACTCGTCAGGGCTGTTAACCTTAGTCTCTGGATAACTTGCTATACCAAAACTCATTGTTACTTTAAAAGGAAATTCATCTAACTTTTCTATTTTTTTTCTTATTCTTTCAGCAATCTCATACGCTTGTTTTGAAGAAGAATAAGGTAAAAATATTATGAATTCTTCCCCTCCATATCTTCCAATAACATCTGTCATCCTTACATTTCTTCTCAAAATTTGAGCAATTTTTTTCAAAACTTCATCACCTATCAAATGACCATACGTATCATTTATCTTTTTAAAATGATCTAAGTCACACATAACTACTGAAAGTTTTTCATTAAACTTAATTGCTCTTCTAAACATCTGTGATAATTTTTCAATAAAATAATACCTTGTATATAATTTTGTAAGAGGATCAAGGAAACTTCTCAACTTTAAAATTGAAGTTTTTAATGAAGTTACAAAACCATATTCAATAATTTCAAGAAAATCTAGAATGTTATATAAATTTTCTTGTGTAACAGATAACAATGGATTTGAAACATAAATCTCATAATGTAAGTATTTATCAACTCTATCAGAAATCTTTATCTTTAAAGGATCTGAGAAAATCCCATCTTCTTGTAAGATATCATCTGTATTTGAAAATTTGTATTTCTTTTCAATTTGTCTATCCTCAACAAAAATATAAACATCAGTAACTGGTAAGTTCTGAACTATTTTCCCTGCAAAATAATTTAATAGATTTTGTGGATCTTCTATTTCTTCAATTGCTTTTAATTCTTCTAAAAGATTAATTGAAAGATTTGCTTTTTCAAAGTAACCCTTCAAACTCTTAGAAATATTTTCGGAATCTATAAATTTAGAAATATTTAAAGATTTTTCAAAAAATGGTTTCAAAAAATCATTTTTCTTTTCAATAATTTTTAAATAATTTTTAAACCCCATTTCTTTGTATAAAGAGTAAACTTTTGACATATATATTTGATGCTTATAACTTTTACCAATTACCTTATAATATTTTGCATATCCTTCATACAACAACGCAAGAGAAAGTTTCAAACCTTGACTTGAATATTCTCTTTCCAAAAAATTTAGCTGCTCGAAAAAACCATCCGGATCAACTTCGGCAATTTTGTCACCTAATAATGCATAAATTTCCTCACGCCACAGGAAAATCTCAGAATCCCTATACTCTTTCCAAACCATTTCAAATTCATCTAAACTTTTCGCAAAAGCAAGCTTTAAAAAGTAATCAAATCCATATTGTCTAAAAACACTTTTATCTTTTACATTTTCATAAATCTTTTTTGCTTCTGTAAATCTTTCAGAAAACAAATAAAGCATTATTAATGTTCTAAGGTACCTTCCCCTTATACTGACAGTATCAAGTATCCTTTTAAAATTTTGAAGATCATTATATCCTTCTTCAAATTCCCTATTATAAATGTGATACAAAACTTCGAGGCTGTGAGTTGAAGCAAGTTCTGGTTTCAAATTTCTAAGTTTAGCTATTTTTCTAACTTTATTTAATTCTATAAAAAATTTATCAATTTGTCCCATATACAACATTATTCTTATTTTATCCAATGTCGACAAAATAGCAATATTTGAAAGTCCTGCTTTTTCCGCATATTGAATCGATTTATCCAATAAATTATCCGCAATTATCATATTTGATGTATTAAACGATAGATCTTTATAAACAATCGAAAGAAGATGATATATTTTATTTTTCTTAGCAATATTTTTAGCCTTTTCAAAGTAAAAATCTGACAGTAATCTATTTCTTTGCGAATAAAAATTTCCAAGCAGAAGTAAAGCTCCAATTTTTAAGCTACAAACAAAGGAAGTAGTACATGGAATATCAGAAATTTTCTGTAATACTTCTAAATCTATTTTCTCATATTCTTCAAGCACATACAGAGTTTGATAGTATAACAACTTCCTCCAATAACTTCCTACAAGACCATAACCATTCAACCTTTCTTTATCTTCTTCAAAGTATTTTTTTAAAGCATCATATTGAAAATTTATCTGCATTTTCAAAATTTTTAAATATTCAAAAATATTTTCATCAGGTATTTCAAAATCTACCTCTTTAAATACCCTTCTATAAACTTCAAGTTTAAATCTAAGTAAAGTGTATAAAATCTTATCCTTTGGGATCAATTTTTCTGTTTCACTTATAAGATAAAGTAACAGATTAGGCGAATAATATTCTTCTAATCCTCTTCGAATAGATTTTATATAATAAATAATAGCTTTACTTTCTTGATTTAACATTTTATAATGCCAAGCAATTTTCTGATAAACACCAAAAAACGTCATCTTTGAATATTTTTCAATTAACTTTTTGTGCATATGTTCCTTATCATCTATTTTCTCATAGAACTTTTCCCAATATTGCCTTAAAGTAAATCTCCAGACATTATACTCTCTGTATAAAATTCCTTTTCCTTCAAGTAATTTAACTAAATTTTGAAAAGAAATATCGCACACTTCTTCAAGCAATTCTAACTCTTCATCGGTAAATTTTTGGCCTAAAATTGCAATATTTTTAGCTTTTAAAAATAAATCTTCATCTAAATTTTGACTAATATCATATACTTGGTCAATATTAGTATAAGATAACCTATCAAAGTCGCATTCCCAAACTCTTTTTTCAATATTTTTTACTAATATCCTTTTTCCCACTAACAATTTGAGTACTTCAACCAATATTCCTGGATATCCAGAACTAATCTTAAACAAAAAATCAGTTAAAATATCTATACCATTTATTTTAACAAAGGATTTTTTAAGAATTTTTTTTATATCATCTTTTGAAAATTTATTTACCTCAATAATAAATTCAAATTCATCAAATTCTTCAGTAGAAAACGCTATAATCTGGTGTTTATTAACAAAATTAAGCAATATAAGTTCTTTCAAAAACGCTTTAAAATTATCAAATTTTTCCTGATAATCATCAACTAAAATAAACAGTTCTCCTATACTATCCATAACTTCTCCAACAAGAGGAACAATAACATCTATTTTTCCACCATTTTTTATCACGTTAAAAAGCTCTTCAAGAATCTCATCAGCTACTTTTCCTGCAGCAACTTGTAGCAATTGATTAACCAATTGAGTAATACTAGTCGGCCTTAAAACTATCTTTCCTTCCATTTGAAGTCTATCTTGCAACATATTTAAAAGTGTGGTTTTTCCTAATCTTTGATCTCCAACAACTCCAATAAATTTATAACTCTTTTCATTTACTAATTCCAGTATTTTATACAACTCAGGCCTTTCAATTATTGGTATAACAAATTCGTCATTTACAAAAGTCTGATAGAGAGATGGTGCAACAAAATGTATTGTTCTCTCATTTAATTCTTCCTTTACCATATTTGGAATAATTGACCTAAAAAATTCGTTTTCCAAATCTAAACCTTCTAGAGCTTTACCAAATACATACACTACTGATCTATCGCTAAATTTAAATTCTTTTTCAAACTCTGGTGCTACAAATGTTCTAAAGTTTTTTGGGGGAACAATATTTTTACTCAACCAAATAGGAGGTTGAATAATTACATCATTTTCGTTCAATAATATATCATCATATGAAAAAACAGGAAAAGAAAGATTTGGAATATGAAAAACTTGTTGAGCAATATTCAACATTTTGTAAGCAATTAGATCTTTTGAATCTACAGAAAGTTTTTCAATATTTATTTCATTTTCTCCATAATAAGGAAATACCACTGTATAAAAATCTTCTTCCACAAAAAATCTTTCAGGCTTTAAAAACTCATCTACATAAGAAATTAAATTCAAAAATATTGAAAAATCTCTAAAGTTACTAATTATTTCCTTGTTTATCTTTTTAATCCTTTTTAATTTACCATCTTCTTCAATTAAAAACTCGTCTCCATTATAAGTTTTTCTAAAAAACTTTACGATTTTCATATGTTCCCCCCTAGGATTTCAAAAATTCATGGCTTTTGATTTTTAATTTCAGATATAGTCAGTTTTACAACCTCATCCACAATATCCTCTATTTTTCCTTTAACTGAAGCTCCAGCAGCCCTAGGATGACCCCCTCCACCAATTAACAGCGCAACTTTACTTACATCAAACCATTCTTTCGATCTAAAACTGATATGGATTTCACCTTCAGTATACTCATAAAAAAATATTGCAACTTCAACACCTTTTATTGAACGTATCTCGCTTACAAACCCCCCACTATCTTCATCTGTACAATTTAACTCTTCATAATCTTCTTTACTTAAATAAGAATAAGCTAAAAGTCCATCAGACTCTATTTTGAGTTTTTCTATCATTCTTGATAGAAGCTTAAATTGTTCCAATCTTTTATTTTCTAAAACCATTCTAGCAATCACATCTGGCTTTGCGCCAAGAGAAATTAGAGCTGCCGCATCCTTAAAAACTCTTTCATCAGCATTAGAATACCTAAAAAAGCCTGTATCTGTCTCAATTCCAAGTAAATTTATTAAAGCAAGTCTTTCATCATACTCTACTTCTAATTCTCTGTTTATTCTTAATATCATTTGAGCTGTAGCACCAAACGTTGGATCGACCCAATTAATATTTCCAAACAATGTATTAGTTGCATGATGATCTATTACTAAAACATTATAATCATTCAAATATTGTGAAAAACGCCCAACTCTGTCTGGACTTGACGCATCTACTATTGCAATAATATCCGGTGCAAAATTTTTTATATCTATCTCTTCAAAAGATTTTATAAGCAAAACTTCGTCTATTTCACCAAGGTAAGATGGTATCTTCCAATCAATAGCTGGAATAACTTCTTTACCAAGCTTTTTCAAACCAAGCGTTAAAGACAATACTGAACTTATATCATCACCATCAGGCATAATATGTCCTAAAACCAAAACTTTATTAGCTTGTTTCAAATTTGCAACTATATTTAAAAAATTATTTGCTACCAAATCAGAGCACCTCCAAAGTTTTTAATATAATTTTTGAAAATGTATCTTTCACCCTATTTGCAACTTCAACAACCTCTTTATGTGATAATGGGGTATCTAAAATTCCAGCAGCCATATTAGTTACACATGAAAAAGACAATGTTTTAATACCACAATGCTTTGCGGCGATTATCTCAGGAACAGTTGACATCCCAACTAAATCCGCACCCAATCTTTTAAATGCTCTAATTTCAGCAGGAGTTTCATAGCTTGGTCCCAAAACTGCCATATAGACACCTTCTTTTAAGTTAGGAAACTCTTTCTTAACTTTTTCATACCATTCAAAATCAACTACACTGGACATATCAGGAAATCTTGGCCCAAAATATTCATCATTCGAGCCTCTTAAAGGATTTCTAAATTGAAAATTGATTATATCTTTTATTAATACAACATCTCCAGGCTCAAAATCTCTATTTATTCCACCTGCTGCATTTGTAATAAGTAATCTCTCAACACCTAATTCTCTTAATGTATAAATTACAAACTTTATTGTCTCAGGATTCCAACCCTCATATAAATGGAATCTTCCTTTTAAAACTACAACATTTTTACCTGACAAATTGCCAAACACCAATTTTCCTTCATGCCCAGGAACGGTAGAATATGGAAAATTAGGAATATCTTTATACGATATTTCTGTTGAATTTTCAATTTTCTCAGCTAAAAAACCTAATCCCGAACCCAATATTAATCCAATATCAGGTAAAATTTTTATTTGATTTTTTATAAAATCAACAGTTTCTTTTATTTTTTCATTCATTTTTTGCACCTCCTTTGTTATAATAATTATAGCATAAAATTTTTTGAGGAGGAAAAAGAATGGTTAAGTTAAGTGGTTCAATACTTGCTGCAAACTTATCAAATCTTGAAAGTGAAATTAAAAGAGTAGAAAAATTCATTGACGAAATTCACTTTGACACTATGGATGGGCATTTTGTTCCTAACTTAACATTTGGCTATCCCTTAATAGAAGCTGTTAAAAACTGCACCAACCTGCCTATAGATGTGCATCTTATGGTAACAAATCCTGAGTTTCATGTTGAGAAACTAAAAGAGTTTGATATTCAAAGAATTACTGTTCATTTAGAAACTACATATCATATACACAGATTGATATCAAGAATTAAAGAATACGGTTTTGAAGCATTTGTTGCATTAAACCCAGGCACACCTTTATACTTAATTGAAGAAATTATACCTTTTTTAGACGGCGTGCTAGTAATGAGTGTAAATCCAGGATTTTCAGGTCAAAAATTTATTGCAAAGTCAATTGAAAAAATAAAAACACTAAAAAGTTGGAAAGAAAAATATGGCTTAAACTTTTCAATCGCAGTTGACGGTGGGATTAATGAAACCAATGCTGATGTTGTTTCTTCAGCTGGTGCAGACATACTCGTAATGGGATATGGTATTTTTAAAAATAACAATCTAGAACAGTTCAGTAAACTTTTGAAGAAATGATTACTGCAATAGTTAGTCCATATTCATTTTCAGGATCAATTTTAAAAATTGAAGACGCAGTTAAATATGCAAGCATTAATGGAGCAAGATGCTTGATTCTTTGTGATACTAATTTTCATGCTACTGTTAAATTTATTGACATATGTAAAAGTTATGGTATCAAACCTATTATTTCATTTAAACATAATAATAAAGTATTTTATGCAAAAAATACATATGAATTATACGAACTATTTGAAGCATATAACAAAAATGATTTTTCAAAAATAAGCTTAAATTACATCCCTTTAGATGAAATATATTTTGCTTATTATCTTCCAGGTCAAAGGTATTTATACGAGATTTTTTCAAAATTTTTAGGTTGTAATCCTGTAGAAAAAGGAGTTTTAAAAAAGATTTACTGCGACCTACAAGTATCAGATTATAACATAAAATCAGATCAAGTACTTCCGAAGGCAAACAAAAATTTTCTTGAATTTAAAAATGTTAAGAATCCCATCTACAAAAAAAGAATAGAAAAAGAAGTGTCAATAATAAAAGAAAAAAATTTTGTTGATTACTTTTTTACAGTTTATAAAATCGTTAAAATAGCGAAAAAGAATAACATAAAGATTGGACCTGGACGTGGAAGTGCCGTTGGTTCATTAGTTTCATACTTTCTTGGAATAACAAGCGTAGACCCCATTAAATACGATCTACTGTTTGAAAGGTTTTTGAATAAAGGAAGAAATGAACCACCTGATATTGATTTAGATGTAGAAGATACAAAAAGAAAGTTATTAATTGAAAAGATTAGGGAAGAATTTAAATATGTATATTACATTACAACATTTTCAAGTATTGGAGAAAAAACTTTAAAAAAAATTGCTTATGAAAATAAAATATCTTCAGACAAAATTAAATATCTTTTAAATCTTCCAATACATAAAAGTGTTCATGCTGCTGGAATAATCATCTCCAAAGAAAAGATTAATGTTCCAATAAAAGATCAAACAATAGAATGGGATATGGAATCACTTCATAAAATTGGATATATTAAATTTGATCTACTTGGTTTGAAAACTCTTACTATTTTATCAGAACTTGAGAAAAAATTTGGAGTTCCAAGGTTGAATGATCAAAAAACGTTCCATTTAATCTCAAAAGGTTTTACAAATGGTATATTTCAACTTGACAGTAATTTAGGAAAAAAAGTTATTAGAACCATAAAACCTAGAAATATAAAAGAATTATCTATAGCTTTATCATTAAACAGACCTGGTCCTTTAAAGGCTGGAATAGATAAAAAATATGCTAATTCAAAAATTGAAAATAGTTCACAGAAATTAGATGTTCTCAAAGATACTAATGGAGTATTAATATTTCAAGAACAAATAATGAAAATTGCCACTGAATATGCAAATTTCACAGAAGAAGAAGCGGATGTTTTTAGAAAGGCGGTTTCCAAAAAAGACAAGCAAATTATGAAACCTCTTTTAAAAAAATTAAAAGATGGACTTTTGAAAAAACTTAATCCAAATATTGTAAATGAATTGATAGAGACAATAATAGAATTTTCAGAATATGCTTTTAACAAATCTCATGCAATTGCTTATGCTCATATCACATACTACCTATCATATTTTAAAACTCATTTTCCAAAACAGTTTTACAAAACAATTTTAAAATATGATTCTTCAAAATCTGAAAAAATAATCTTAGAGCTTCATGCAAGAGGATTTAAAGTTATTCCACCAAACCTTACTCAAAACGAATTGGAAAATTTAGAAAATAATATTTTCGAAATTCCTATAACCTTAATTTCTGGAATTAATGAAAAAACTGGGTTGCAAATCATCAAAAACAAACCTTACAATTCATTACAAAATTTCTTGCAAAAAAATCCAAACATCAATTATTCTATTATAGAATCGCTTATAAAAATTGGAAGCTTTGATTACCTATCAGATAGCAGAAGAGCACTTCTTGTTCAGTTAAAAGAATTAAGAACCGGAATTAATACAAAAATGTTAGAAATATCTAGTTCACTCTTTGGAAAAAAGTTTTCCAACGAATACAAAATAGAAAAAAGCTGGGAACGATGCGACATGGAATATACAACTGTAGGATTTTGCATTTCAAAACCTGTAGAAAAGGTCGAAAACAAATTATCCCCTCTTTCTTTAGCATTATCTCGAAGTCAAAAAATTGCATCCCATGTTTCAGTAATTGGTGGATATGCAACAGATGGAATTTCTACTATAAAATTAAACGTACCTGATGGTGAATATACGATTATACCAGAGAAAGATTTTTTAATCTTTCAAGGTCAAAGAAAAATTTTGTACGAAATTGAAAAACTAAATGCTAAAGAAGATATTGAAAAGGGAAATGAATTTGAATATGTTTCACTTAAAGAAAAAAGAATAAAAATAAAAAATGCAAGACCTGTTTTAGATGAATATACAATCTTCGTAGAAGGTGAAAAAAATGTTTATTAACGAAAAAATTTGTAAAAAATGTGGTGGTAAATGTTGTAAAAGCTATCCAGGAATTGCTCTCCCTAAAGATTTTGGAAATAGCAAAGAAGAAATATTACAAAAACTCACCCAAGCCCTAAAATCAGGAAAATGGGCAATTGATTGGAATGACAGAAAAAAAGAAGAATATTTTGTAAGGCCTGCTGTTAAAGGAAAAGAAAACTTTATCTTTGATCATTCAATTTCTGGAGAATGTGCTTTTTTAACAAAATCAGGTTGTAAACTTAATATTAATGAACGACCAAGTGGTTGCCTTCTTTTAGAGCCAAAATCTAATGAAAAATGTATACAACATCTTTCAAAAAGACAGGCCATAGAAGAATGGAGTAAATATAAAGACATTATAATTGAAGCCGCAATAAATGCAGAAGAAATTGAGGGGGATTTAATATGAAAAAATTTATAATTTTTTTAGTATTTTTTGTTATATCTCTTGTAATAATTTTTATAAAGGGCTCAATATACACTGGTCCTGATGTATTTTTGCCAGGATTTAAGTATGGAAAATCATTAAATGAAATTGACAATGAAAGTGTAAAAAATTTTGCAAAGCTCTCAAAA
Organism: Thermosipho africanus Ob7; assembly: GCF_003351105.1. Taxonomy (NCBI): domain Bacteria; kingdom Thermotogati; phylum Thermotogota; class Thermotogae; order Thermotogales; family Fervidobacteriaceae; genus Thermosipho; species Thermosipho africanus. The sequence continues at coordinate 2,237 of NZ_NKRG01000005.1, read as the reverse complement.
GACTTTAACGATGGCAATTCACTATTTGTCATTATTTATTCAGATAATGGATTCTTCAATAAAGAAAACACAAAAAAACTTTTAAACCTAACGAGTGAATTATTAAATGAACCTTACATATCTACCATTATATCTCCTGCAAATTTCCCAAAAATTGTTGGTTTTTATATAACTACCTACATAAAAGATAATGTTCTACAAAAAGAAATTTTAAATGACAAAAATGCAGCTAATTTAATCAGTAAAGATGGAAAATACTCAATTATAAACCTTACCTTTAAACAAAATGTAGATGCAAGAAAATACATTGCTAAAATTGAAAAACATGTAAAAAAATTTTTTGAAAATTATTATCTTTTTGGTGAACCAGTAATTGATAGCGAGCTTTTTAAAGAATTGTTAAAACAAATGTATATTTATCCAGTTATCATGCTACTACTAATTTTGTTCTTTTTCTATTTTCAAACAAAATCACCTAAAGTTGCGTTTTTTTCAGTCTTTACACCCATAGTTTCTTCTATTTTTACAGTTTCTATTTTATTTTTATTTAACAGACCATTAAACACATTGACAGTTATGATATTTTCATTTTTATTAATTATTGGTTCGGGATACGGTCTTCATTATTATAATGCTTACTTTAGAATAAAAGATTTTGAAAAAACTAAAAAACATATACAAATTCCTATTATTTTTTCAATGCTAACAACTGTTGCAGGATTTTTGTCATTTTTATTTGTAAATATAGAATCATTTAAGGAGCTAGGATTATTAGTATCTATAGGTCTTATAATAAACGTTTTATTAATATTCAGTTTTAGTAAAGAAATCTTTAAAAATACAAACTCCAAAAAAAGGCCAATAAACTTCGGTATAAAGTATTTTGGCGACAAAATTTCATTTACCTTACTAATTATTTTTATATTAATTGCAATTATATCTCCATTATTAATTAAAAATATTTCAATAAAATCAGATATGATTTCTTATTTTTCAAAAGATTCAAAAATAGGTAAAGCCTATAACATAATGGAACAATTTTTTAATTTTAGAGAACCCATATTTGTAGTTTTAGAAAAAAACTCACCATTTTTAGCAGCAGATAATAAAAAAATTAAAAACATTTTAGAAACTTTAGAAAATACTGAATATGTCTCTAATACAAATTTTCCAATTGATATTCCAATACCAATTCTTTACAATTTTTCAAAAAATAATCCTTTGTTAAAGTATTACATATCTTCAAATTCAAAAATTAGAATTATAATTAACTTAACAAAAAAAGGATATGAAAATATAGATGAAATTTTAAATATACTAAAGGAAATAACGCCTTACAAATATTACGTTGCTGGTTCTGCACTAATCTGGAATGATATAAACAAAAATATATTAAATGCACAAATTAAGTCAATCATTTTTGCAGGAATATTAATATTTGCTATGGTATTTATAATTTTTAAATCAATCAGAATCACATTAAGTGTAATAATTCCAATAGGATTTACGACACTATTTAATTTTATATTTATGACTATTTTTAAAATCAATCTTGATGTTTCAACATCAATAACATCGAGTATACTAATGGGGCTTGTCATTGACTATTCTATTCATCTTGCAAACGATGAAAAAAATACAAAATCTCCAGAAAAATCTATAATAAACGTAGGACCACCAATACTAGCAAATGGTATAGGCCTCATACTTGGTTTCTCCGTTTTATTATTCTCATCTCTAAAATTATTTAAATCAATTGCGTTATTAATAATTTTCGGAATTTTAATAGGATTAATTTTTACTCTTATTATTCAACCTTTTATACTTAAGAAACTTACTCTAATTAACAAGATTTACAGAGATTTGAAAAAATAAAATTCAAACCTTTTTGACAATTTATAAAAAAATTTATGGAGTAAAAACTTATTTTATTTGTAATATTCAATTTAACATTTATAGAATAATAAAAAAATTAAAAAAAGCATAAGTTAATAATTAAAAATAAAATATTAATAGGCTCAAACCTTTTTGAACTAGACTACTGAAAACTAAGAAAAAAACTATTATCATTAATTTCATACAGCATGTTTCAGAAAAAATGTATTAAAAGTAAGAGATGGAAACTACAAACATTGATTCATTTTAATGAAAAACATGATATAACATTGAAAAGTGAAACATAAAAGTACACACAGTTGCAAAAAAAATGACAAGTAATATCAAGTAAGTTTAATATT